>JANXNM010000147.1 GCA_025354065.1 Synechococcales cyanobacterium 340R_concoct_173_sub
GCTACCATTCAAAAGCCCTTCTGTAGTCCAGCCTGTTTCAGAACAGCATTGGCCGTATGCTTCGACTTGATCTTACTTATCTACAACAAAACGACGATCGCTTAAATTTCAACTTCATCGAACCCTTGGTCTCAGCCTTCCCACCCGCAATCAGTTTCACCTCACCGCCCGCTGTGATTTCGATCGACATCTCTACCTCATCAAGCTTAAGCATTAAGGCTATTGGTATCTCACCGCATTAATATTAGAGTTAGCTATAGAGTTAGCTATAGAGTTAGTTTCTCAATGTTATATTCAACAGTCTAAATTCAATTTCACTATGTTACCGACTTACCCGCTTAGCATTGCGCCAATGATGGACCGAACCGATCGTCACTATCGCTATTTCATGCGCCAAATCACTCGCCACACATTGCTCTATACCGAAATGGTCACGAGCCAAGCAATCAAACATGGAGATCTCGATCGGTTACTCGGATTCTCTGAACTCGAAAAACCAATTGTCCTTCAAGTCGGCGGCGATGAACCTATTGATTTGGCCCATTGTGCAAAACTGGCCGAAGACTTTGGTTATGACGAGATCAATCTGAATGTGGGCTGTCCGAGTAGTCGCGTACAAAGCGGAAATTTTGGCGCTTGTTTGATGTTTGACCCCGATCGGGTAGCAGATTGTATTAGTGCAATGAAAAACGCGACCCAAATTCCTGTTTCTGTCAAACATCGCATTGGTGTAGATGATCAAGATGCCTATGAAGATTTGACAAAATTTGTAAGTACTGTGGCAGCGGCAGGATGCGATCGGTTTAATGTCCATGCCCGTAAGGCTTGGCTACAAGGACTCAGCCCTAGGGAAAACCGTGAGGTTCCACCTTTGCGTTATGAAGATGTTTATCAATTGAAACAAGATTTCCCAACGCTATTCATTGAAATTAATGGTGGATTTCTTACATTAGAACAATCGCTTGAACAACTCGATCGGGTGAATGCAGTAATGATTGGTCGTGCGGCTTATGATGATCCCTATTTGTTTGCGCAAGCCGATCGATTGTTTTATGGTGACAATAGTTCAGTGAAATCCCGTCATGAAGTAGTAGAAGGAATGTTTGAATATGTCGATCGGCACGCAGCAAATGGCAATAAACTCCATTCAGTCACGCGCCATATGCATCAATTATTTAAAGGCCAACAGAATAACCGATCGTGGAAACGGATCTTGTCGGAAAAAGGAAGTACGATCGGTGCTGGAAGGGAAGTGCTCCAAGAAGCAATGGAAGCAGTTTCACAGGAATAGGTTTATCGTCCTGCACTTAAAACGATCGCTGCCGTCAGATTCAATGCTGGGAAAGTCGAAGAAACAATCGTATCTTCACCCATGCAGGTCTCAAACTTGTAAACGCCACCAGTCAGGGTGCCAACTTGGACCCACAATCGATCAGGGTCAACGATCCACATCTCAGGAACACCACGATCGGCATACTCACGGGGCTTGTGCTCATAGTCTCTCTTGCGAGATTTTGAGTCAGTCAGACTACTAGAGGCAACTTCCATTACCAGGAGCGGCGATGGGGAGTCAAGATATAAAGCCTTTTCATCACCCACAAGCGCCACGTCAGATTCGACCGTATGGACCACTAGGTCAGGTTGTCTACAAGTCGCATAGCTGGACCTAACTTCAATTTGATGACCGATGACCAAAAGCCTTAAGGGAACGTTCATCTGTTGGAGGAGATAACCCAGAACAAAAATAGCAATGCGGGGATTTAAAGGATTTTCACCACTCATATCCACTAAAAGCCCATCTTCAAGCTCATACCAAGTATCGGTGCCGTGGTCATAATCCAAATATTCGGCTAAGGTCATCCGATGTTGAACAATGGGCAGTCTACCATCGGTTACAACTGTCATACGATCGACCTCCAGTTTGCTTCAAACTTACTTCAACCTGTACAAACTATAGAACCCACCACTAATATTGGATTCAACGTAAGCCGATGATGAGAGTTGAACTCACGACCCCCTAATTACGAGTTAGGTGCTCTACCACTGAGCTACATCGGCAAAAACCAAATTTAATATTAACAGAGACCCGTAAAATAAACCATACTAGATTTTAGATTAATCCCCACATCCCAATCCCTCTTCATGCCCCAACCCGCAAAACGCAACACCCTTCTCGAAACCGATCCCGATAAATATGCCTTACTCCGAGCCGAAACTATGGCTCCCTACCGAAACCTAAGACTATTTGTTTACGCAGGCTGTGGTGCCTCAGGCGTAATTGGCGGCATAGTATTTTTAACACAGATTCTAGCTGGCCGAAATCTCGACACAGCAATCCCAAACTTTGCCGTACAAGCAGGCGTTATCGCTCTCATGGGCGGATTATTTGTCTGGGAACAGAAAAAGAAAACCAAACTAGTTGAAGCTTGGCGCGAGAAGATTAAACGCGATCGGACTAAAGTTTAGAATAATGAATACGGAACTATTCCATTCACTATTCTAAATTCCTACATCGGCGGAGCCTTAGAAATTCGCCACGCAATAATGACGACTACGACTCCGCCAGAGATCAATGCTAGCCAATCTTGCCAGCTTTCTGGACTCATCTCGTACATAAAGAAGCCGCCCTTAATCTTCAGCGAATACGTACTTATAAAGATCCTTTGGATCTGGCTCAGGACTCGATAGCGCAAACTCAACCGAGTCTTCGACCTGAAGTTGAATCTTCTTGTCAATGCTCTTTAGCTCTTCCACCGTCGCTACGCCATTTTCCGTTAAATGGACCATGAGCTGTTTAATCGGATCACGCGGGAACCATTGATCTTTCTCTTCACGCGATCGTAATTCGTCAGGATCAGCTAAGGAATGTCCTCGGAAGCGATAAGTTAGCGCCTCAATTAAGGTTGGACCTTCACCCGCACGGGCACGTTCAACTGCTTCTTGAGCAATCCGGCGCACCTGCAACACATCCATCCCGTCTACTTCATAGGCAGGCAACCCGAAAACCGCGCCTTTTTTGTAAACTTCCGGCTCAGGGGTCGATCGCTCGTGGGCCATGCCGATCGCCCAACGGTTGTTTTCCACCACAAAAATAATTGGGAGCTTCCACAGCGCCGCCATATTCAAGCATTCAAAAAACTGACCATTGTTCGACGTACCATCGCCGAAGAAACAAGCCGTCACCTGATCCGCTGAGGCATTGCCCATGACCTTGCGACGATACATAGTCTGATAGGCCGCACCCAACGCCACGGGAATCCCTTCGCCAATGAAGGCAAAACCGCCGAGCAAACCATGTTCAGCCGAGAACAAATGCATGGAACCGCCACGACCTTTACTACATCCGGTCGCTTTACCAAACAATTCGGCCATCACCTCACGGGCTGGAACACCACAGCTCAATGCATGAACGTGGTCCCGATAGGTGCTACATACGTAGTCTGTGCTTTGACGCATCGCACGAATAACGCCCGTTGCGACTGCCTCTTGACCGTTGTAAAGATGAACAAATCCAAACATCTTGCCGCGATAGTACATCTCGGCGCATTTGTCCTCGAAGGTCCGGCCTAGCACCATATCCTCATATAGCATCAACCCTTCGTCTCGGGTGATTTGAGCAGGTTCGACAGACTGAGCCGGATATATGCGATCGTAAGCCATGGGTGAAGTCCTAACTCGCTGAAAACTGCAATGCTTAAACTGTCCGAAACTGAACCCCTAGACCGTAAATCCAGATCATTCACTACGCAGTTAACCACAATATCGTGAAACATCGTAAAACTTTACCGTAAAAGCTTGTCCTCCGTCATTTTTCGATTTACCCACTTTGCTGAAAATATGTTTTTAGCATAAAATTTTAATTATCCGATGAGATAGAGAGACCAGGTGCCCGAGTCTGCTCGGACCATGTATGATGTCTCTAAATTTTGAAAGCTTTCAATCTTAAATATTCATCCCATAGTTAATCAAAAGAGTTGATTATTAAAGACGATGTGGGAATCAGCATTCTGAATATTGTTAGGCAATTACTGGGGAACTAGACTGTGCGCATACCGCTTGATTACTACCGAATTTTGGGTTTACCGATTCAGGCTCCTGTTGAGCAACTGAAGCAAGCTCACGGCGATCGGACCCATCAGATGCCCAGACGGGAATATTCGGAAAATGCGATCGGGGCGAGACGGGCGTTGTTGGATGAAGCCTATGCAGTACTGACGGATCCCGATCGGCGTTTTGACTATGACCAGCGTTTTTTAGCAACAGCTTACAACACAGAATTATCGCCCCTAGACTCAGGCAGCAGTCGCCTTGAAACACCGGACCCAACCCCTCATGTTGATATTGCGGATGAGCATTTAGTCGGGGCGTTGTTGATTTTGCAAGAGCTAGGAGAATATGAGCTAGTCCTCAAAGTTGGACGGCCCTACCTCAGCAGTGGTCGCTTGGGGAATGGATCAAGTAGCCTGAAAAATGGGCAATTTGGCGATCCCAATATCGCCTTGGCTGACACCGTTTTAACCATAGCCCTAGCCTGTCTTGATTTAGGTCGTGAACACTGGCAGCAGGGACAGCACGAAACTGCCGCTGAAGCCCTTGAAACTGGCGAGGAGTTGTTAGTCCGAGAGGGATTGTTTGTGGGGATTCGGGGGGAGATTCAGTCGGACCTTCTACGACTTCGCCCTTACCGAGTTCTAGAGCTTTTAGCGTTGCCGGATCAACAGTATCCCAGCGATCGGAAAAAAGGATTAAAACTCCTTCAGGAGATGCTGCGGGAACGCGATGGCATTGATGGCGCGGGCGACGACCAGTCGGGCTTGAGCATTGACGACTTTTTACGGTTTGTGCAGCAACTGCGCGGATATTTAACAGCGGAAGAGCAACAAATTTTGTTTGAGGAAGAAGCGCGTCGCCCCTCGGCTGTGGCCACTTACCTTGCAATTTATGCCCTAATTGCCCGTGGATTCGCCGATCATCAGCCCGCCTTGATTCGCCGCGCTAAGCATCTACTCGCCAAGCTTAGTGCCCGTCAGGATGTCCATCTAGAGCAATCCGTCTGCGCATTGTTGCTCGGCCAAACCGAAGAAGCCAATCGCCTTCTAGAACTCAGCCAAGAATATGAACCGATCGCCTTCATCCGCGAACATTCCCACGGATCTCCTGATTGGTTGCCGGGGTTGTGTCTCTATGCGGAGCGGTGGCTGGGCAGTGAAGTGTTTCCCCACTTTCGAGATTTGTCCCAGCGCCATGCAGCCTTGAAAGACTATTTTGCCGATGAAAAAGTGCAGATGTATCTCGAAGAACTCCCGGCTGACCCCTTAGAGCAGGTTCAGCGTCCAGCGATCGTCGTGGGCAATAATAGTGAAGATTTCTGGAGTGACACGCCCGCCGATCGCCCGAACAGTTCAAGTTTAGGCAGTTCAAGCTTGGGCTATGCGACCCGATCGTCGCCAGAGTCAATCAGTGTTGGGGGAGCATCCCTCCAGTTCGAGGACTCAGCCCCAATTCCAAAGGCAACCGTCCCAGATCGTAAAGGCAAAGACCGATCGCAATCGTCCAGTCATAGGAGCCGAGTTAATGCAGAAAAAAACCAAAAAAGTACATCCTCGAAGCTATATGTTGCTCCCGTCGTCGGTGCTATGGCCGCTACAACAGTCGGTACTATTGGCGCTGGAGCCATGAACAATCCCGCTAGCGAGCCAAACGTAAAAGTTCCTCGCCATCTCCAATCGAACGATCGCCCTCGCCGTATCAAAGGTGTGCCGCCTCGTCGTAATGCAAAATGGCGTTATCCAATGTGGTTCCCGTGGGCGTTGGGTTGTTTAGGCGTGATGGCGATCGGGTTGGGCCTCGGGCGACTCAGCAAAGAATATGCCAACCGCAATCCCGCCCCAACTCCGGCCCCGATCGTCACCTCCATGACAACAACCGCAATTCCCAGCCAACCCATGGCAATTCAGGGCGACCTAAACAATGCCACCGCAAAACAAGTCCTTGACCTATGGTTCACCGTAAAAAAAGCGGCCATGGGATCCGGCTACTCCAGCAACCAGCTTGAACAAGCGCTGATGGAACCAAAACTTTCCGAGTGGCAACGCGCGTCATCCGAAGCCCAGCGCGATGGTGCCCATGTCGAATATGAACATGCGGTTGACATTAAAAAAGTTACGGTGAGCGCTACGAATCCTAACGAAGCCTTAGTGACAGCAAATATTCGTGAACTGCGCAAATATTATGAAGTCAACACCATCAAAGACCAGCAAACAGATGACTTGACGGTGCAATATACCCTGCTGCGTCAAAACAACCAGTGGAAAATTTCGACCTGGCAATCGGCGCAATCTTAGTCTTGGTTTCCTCGCCGAACTAAACGAGTTGCTCTAGTTCTTAGACTTTAAAATTTAGTGAAAATGACGATCGTTGTTGCGGAGAATCATGGTTGATACGCTAATACATGCCTACACGCCCCTGATTGTCTGGGTAACACTTGGAATTCTATTACTACGGATATTGCCAGAGAAAACACCCTACTGGCTTGGACGAGCGTTGTATTGGTTTGGGGTACCGTGGCAGATTTTTGACTTGTCGCGCCACAGTAAGCTCTCTGGAGAAATTGGCCTTGCTCCAGCCATTACTGTCGGCACCTTAAGTGTGGGATTACTGATGGCGTGGGTTGCGTTGCAGTCCCTTGAATTTGTAAAACATCGATACGAATCTCAAAAGACGACGCTGCCTTTGTTCTTGCCGACCTACGATCGCAGCCAATATGGGCCATTCATTATTGCGGCAATGTTGGGCAATACGGGGTTTGTTGGCTTAGGGATTTTGCCGACGATTTTAGAGCCATCCGCCTTTAGCTGGGCCGTATTTTTTAGTTTGACGCAAAACATTATTGGCACCTATTTCATTGGTGTACTGATTGCCAGTCATTTTGGTGAACGAGAAGGCAGTGACTCGGGATGGGTTCTAGCCCGCGACATCTTGACTGTGCCCTCGCTTTGGGCTTGTGGACTTGGCTATTTGAGTCGAGGAACTGTTTTTCCGGCGAATGTTGAGACCTTTGCGAGTTCATCGCTGATATTTGTTGTACCCATATCATTTTTGTTGATGGGGCTGCGGTTGGCCCAGATTAATGGCTGGAAAAGTTTACGAAATGCTGTGGTGCCTGTAGGGTTGAAAATGGTGGTGCTGCCCGCGATCGTGGGTGTTGGGACATCATTTTTGGGACTGACGGGCGATGTCAGGTTGGGCTTGGTGTTAATGGCGGGGATGCCTAGTGCATTCGCGAGCTTAATTCTGGCAGAAGAGTACGATATGAATCGGGACTTAGCCGCGAGTAGTATTGCCCTTAGCACCATTGTTTTACTCTTTATGATTCCAGTTTGGTTATGGATTTTTTAAAGTGCGTTAATGTACGGAGCTATCCATGAACCTAGGCAAAATCTTGTTAATCGAAGATGAAGAACTCATCCGGGAAACCGTTGCCCTTGCTCTCACCGAAGAAGGCTATGACGTAACCACGGCGGCGGACGGAAAAACTGCCTTAGAAATTCTTCGTCTAAATCCCCCAAACCAGGATAGTACGCCGGAATTACAACCTGATTTGGTGATTTTAGACTTAATGCTGCCTAATATTAATGGACTTGATTTGTGTCGGCTCTTGCGGCGACAGGGTAGCACCGTCCCGATTTTGATGCTGAGCGCTAAGGGGACGGAGACCGATCGGGTCGTGGGCTTGGAAGTCGGTGCAGACGATTATTTGACTAAGCCCTTCGGGATGCGAGAATTGGTGGCCCGCTGCCGTGCATTGTTGCGTCGCCAGCACCAGTTTCAGCCGCCGTCCTCGACAAATAGCGTAAATAACAGTGGATCGATCGTGGTCCCTGAGAATATCCCCAAAGCGCCACCCAGTCTTTCATATCAAGACATTGGCATGTATCCAGAAGAGTGCCGTGTGATTGTCCGCAATGTTGAAATCAATTTATCTCCCAAAGAATATAAGATTTTAGAATTGTTTTTACGCCATCCCAAACGGGTATGGTCGCGAGATCAACTTCTAGAGCGGGTGTGGGGCCATGACTTCATTGGTGACAGCAAGACTGTGGATGTTCATATTCGTTGGTTACGTGAAAAGCTCGAACTCGATCCCAGCCGTCCCATCCACTTAGTTACGGTGCGAGGCTTCGGCTATCGACTCGGTTAACCCTGTCGTTTGAAATATTTCGTTTAAAACATTTCGTTTGAAACATGTATTGCAGCTTGCGCTAGAAGACCTGATTGCTGGAGTACGCTAATCTATAGTTTCTTTGCGATCGTTCAGTTGACCAGAAATTTGAGTGGAGTCTAGGTAACTGTTTTGGTGGAATTCTTATTAGGGTTGGGAATTGGGAGCTTGGGGCTGCTGATTTATCGAATGCGTTTGTTGAACACCTTGCAACGAGCTACCAATAGCGTCAGTCAGGACTGTCTGGGATCTAAATTGCAAAATAAGGCGATCGATGACCGTGAGGATTCACATGACGATTTAAACCGCCGCCGATCGTCCGACAAAACCACCGGATCGTTATCCGTCACGACCCAGCTTCTCCGGTCCCTAGAGCTATTACGACAGCGGAATCTTTTTTTAGAAGAACAAGTTTCGGACTGGAAGGCGATTGTCTCGACTTTGCCTGTGGGCTACTTTCAAGTGGATGAAGATAATCAATTGATTTGGAGCAATTCGCCCGCCCTTGAATTGCTCAACATTCAGGACTACAACATGGATGAGCCTCGGTTGCTGCTGGAAGTCGTGCGATCCTATGATTTGGATTCATTAATAGACCAAGCCCGATCGAGGAATCGAGTTTGTCAGCGCGAATGGAACCACTATCCCGCCTCGGTGAATGTCGCCCACGTTACTAGCCCGACGGCTCATCCTTTACGGGCTTATGCGTTGCCGCTTCAAGGAGGCAATCAAGTGGGCGTGATTTTGGAAAGTCGTGCAGAAGCCCAAACTCTGTCGCAGCAACGCGATCGGTGGACATCAGACGTAGCCCACGAATTAAAAACTCCGCTCACCTCCATCCGTCTCGTCGCCGAAACGTTGCAATCTCGCCTAGAACCGCCATTGCGAACTTGGGTCGATCGATTATTGGTGGAAAGTATTCGGCTTAGTACTTTAGTTCAGGAAATTCTTGACCTGAGCCATTTGGAAACCGCTGGCACCCGGCCTCTAAAAGCAACCGTTATTGATTTGCCTGAATTAATTCGATCGGCATGGCTGACCTTAGAGCCGATCGCCAGTGCCAAGCTGATTACCCTGACGTATAAAGGGCCGGACGCGCTGCGGCTTCAAGGTGAAGATGCCCGATTACACCGAGTATTGGTTAATCTACTCGACAATAGTATTAAATACACATTGCCTGAGCGTCCTATTTTGATTCAGCTTAGTTTGATTCAAGATCCCGCCATGATCAATGGAAATAGAAGCATCGAGGCAGATGTAAAACCGCGTACTACTGCGACCTTGATTCAAATCGATTTAATTGATGGCGGCGTTGGGTTTCCAGAAGAAGATTTACCGTTTGTATTTGAACGATTTTATCGAGCTGATCCGTCGCGTTGTAGAAACACTGAAACCTATGTATATAGTCAAGATGTATATAGTCAAGACGATCGATCTATAATTACAAACAAATCTCTTTCTTCGCGTCTCCAAACCCAAATCCCAATTCAACCGTTTCAACCCAGCAGCGGTAGTGGTCTCGGGCTAGCGATCGTCCGCCAAATTGTGGAATTACACAAGGGAACGATCACGGCCCGTAATCATCCCGAAGGTGGCGCTTGGATACAGATTCGGTTGCCGCAGAAACAATAGAGATTCTGCGATTCTGCTCCGAATTCTACAGGGGGTTAAATAGATCTCCTAACCGCGCCGCGCCTGCAATTTCCGATAGACATCTTTAATATTTACATGGTGTGCCGCTAGTCCAACCAGGGTGTGATAGAACAAATCTGCTACTTCCCCAGCAATATCATCTTTGTCATTATCTTTGAATGCCATGATTACTTCCGCGCATTCTTCACCCACTTTTTTCAAAATACTATTGTCGCCGCCTGCTAAGAGCTTGCACGTATAAGACTTTGGATCGGGATGATCGCGCCGATCGCAAATCACTTCAAACACTTGCGACAATGTATCTGCTGGAGGAGCAACCACCGCGCCATCGATTTGATGGAAACAGCTTCGGGCACCCGTATGACAAGCAATATCGCCTACTTGTTCCACTATGACCAATAAGGCATCACTGTCGCAGTCATAGCGAATTGTTTTGACCTTTTGTTGATGACCGGACGTTGCGCCTTTATGCCAAAATTCCTGACGCGATCGACTCCAAAACCACGTTTCACCGCTTTCTAATGTCTTATTTAATGACTCAGCATTCATCCAAGCCATCATCAGCACGGTGCCATCTAGGTGATCTTGAACGATCGCAGGCACTAAGCCCTGATCGTTATATTGAATCCGATCGACCGGAACTGAACCTATAAGATTTTTCTGCACAACAGCCATACCCTTCTCGACTCCGATCGCATTTGCGAGATCTTCAATATTTAGAGACTTAAACTAGCATAAGACACTTCGCAGAAGACTTCGACATCCCTTTGCTATATCGCCGTCACACCCCAACCACATGCAGCAGCCATTCTGAATTCACCACTTTCTCATTTATAACCTCCTTATTTCCTGATACCCTATGACAAAAATTAAATTCTCCCTTGCGACCGCTAGCACCGCCATAATCCTGACGATCGTTCTGATGAGCAGCGGCCTCTTACTTGCTATTTTAGCTGACGACATCGACCTGCCCGACGGTCCCCGCACCGCATCAGCCTGCACTCAAACTTGGCCGACCGCTATTCCTAGTGATATCATTCCAACCGTCGTGCAACCCACCAAAATCGTAGTCCAACCTTGGAAAGGCCGTCACCATGTTTACGCCGAATTCCCGCTTCCCAGTCATAGCTATTACGTCAACGATCGTTTTCGCGTCAACTTTGGTAATTTAGGCGATTTTTGTGGGGGTGTCACCTCTCCAGATAATCCTAATTCTCAGCCCGTTGCGATCGCCCGTCTTCGGACTCGCACAGCACTTTGGCTAATTTCTCAAGGTCAATTAAATGCGTTAAATCAAGCCCAAAATTGGCAATTGGAAATTATTCCAAGAGAAAAACTTGCCGCTGCTCATTCAGGATTTTAAAAAACGGTCGGCTTTTATCTAGGATTTCTCGATATTAGATTGATTTAACAACTAAATTTTTATTCATAACAAAGTAGATGACTTTCAAATCAATTTATAAGTCTACGATCGTCTTGTAATAGGGTAAATTTTTGAGTATTTGAGCCTTGCCATTGTATGAATCAGCCTTGGAAATCAATCGATCGGAGTTAGGCGATCGGCATCCCGATACCGCTGGGAATTTGTTTAATTTTGCAGCGCTCTATTACAATACGCAGCAATATCATCAAGCACTATCATTCAACAAGCACTCCAAAGTTACATCCCAACACTAGGAGAAGATCATCCAAGAACTCAAAATGCAAAAGGCTGGCTCCAATCAATTCAAGAACAACTTGGGAAAGATGAGAGTATTTCATATTTAAGCCAAAAAAGTGCAATTCTACAAGCCATTCTTCTACTCGAAAAATCCCTCGGGGTAAATCATCCGATTAATCAAGCCAAACGGCAGGAACTCTATCAGCTACGGGCAAAAATGTAGAAGCGATCGTTACGGGAGTAGATGGGAAATTGGTCGGTTGTTGCGAAGGGGCGTTTGCGAAGCCTCCCGGAACGGAAATCCCCCTAAATCCTTCTTGGTAAAGGGGACTTTGAGAAAGAGCCTAAATCATCATCAATCTTGAACCCCAAGATACTTCGGTTCCCTCTTTCCAAGCGGGTTAGGGGGATCGGGACTGAATTGAGAATGAGGAATTGAGAATTGAGAAAGGACACGCTATCGTTGCGTTAGAATGTAAGAATGATCACAAGGAGCGAAGAATACCATGGACCTCCAAAGTCCCGCCATTCTGACCCTAGAACAAATTCGTCAACGCCACGATGGTGAATGGGTTTTAATCGCCTATACCGAACTCGATCGCAAGAACCTTGCCGATCGTCGTCGCTCATGTCAATGTGCCTTGTAAACTGAGGAGAAAAGTTGATGATTATTGTCCATCACTTGAATAATTCTAGATCCCAGCGGGTGCTCTGGCTGCTAGAGGAACTTGGCGTAGAGTATGAAGTCAAGCGCTACGATCGCGACCCAACTACGATGTTTGCTCCTGAGTCGTTACGTGCAGTGCATCCATTAGGTAAGTCCCCGGTGATTACTGATGGCGCGATGACTTTAGCTGAATCTGGTGCCATTATTGAGTATTTAGTTGACCGTTACGGTGACGGACGACTTGCTCCCCCGATTGGCACACCGGAACACTTGCGATACATCTACTGGCTACATTATGCCGAAGGTTCTGCAATGCCCCTGCTAGTGTTGAGATTAATCTTTAACAAAATTGAAGCAAGTCCAATGCCATTTTTTGTTCGACCGATCGCTCGCCTGATTGTCGATCGCGTCAGAAAATCATTTATTGAGCCTCAAATCGCCCTACATTTAGGCTACCTAGAAGCAGAACTTGAGAAAAGCCTATGGTTTGTGGATAGTGAGTTCACCGCAGCCGATATTCAGATGAGCTTTCCATTGGAAGCGTCGGCGGCACGGTCAGGATTGGACATCAGCCGACCGAAACTGATGGGCTTTCTAGATCGCATTCATGCCCGTCCCGCATACCGCCGTGCCTTAGAACGCGGTGGGGAATATGTACTGATGAATTAATTGGACTCTTTCAAATAGATGATCTTTGAGTCGCGATCGCCGTTACTCTCAAAACCAATATTTCCTTTAATTTCTGGTCAGAGCATGACGCTGAAGAAAGTCCCAAACTTTCTCAGTCGTATCACCGAAAACGGATTGTCCGTAGCTTCCTCCTGTCCAAACGTGTCCGGCACCCTCAAGCGCAACCAATCTTACTTCTGTTCCAACTTGGCATGAGTAATGGGTCACCTTAACCACTTTTGAGGATTGTTCGATCTGGGGTGGCGATGAGCAGACATTGTGGCGCTGCCAAAAATCGAACACAGTGGGAATGGACGGAAGGGAAAGGTTTCGACCAATACGAACGTCGGGACCAGCACCGCCTTGCCAAGGAACGACCCGATCGGCAGTACCGTTGACCATTAGGACAGGAATGGGCTGCTGAGTTTGGCAATGTATCGCAAATTGATCCGGTAATGAAGCCGCAACCGTGGCGATCGCAGCGATCCCGTTCGGAGCTTCACATGCTAGCTTCTGTGCGAGAATGCCGCCATTCGATAATCCCACTACGTAAATTCGCTGTGAATCAATAGAGCGAATCTGCTGCACTTGACGAATCAGGGTGTGGACAAACGCAACATTATCTTCATCAGATAGACCTGAAACGTTCCATTTTTGCTTAAGTCCATCCGGATAAACTACAACAAAACCAGCTTGATCCGCGAGTTGATTCAGGGCTGTTTTATCTGCCATTTCTTTGCCCTGCATTCCTGACCCATGCAGAGCCACGATTAGGGGAAGCGCATGAGAAGGGGACTCAGCGGCGGGAGTATGAAGATAATAGGTTCGGAGTAGACCTTGATCGCGTAAGGTTCCTGAAACATCACCTTTGAATGAAGGCGTTTGAGTGGTTGTTTGCAAGGAAGTATCCTTCAAACTTGAGAAGCGAGTTGTTTTTGCTTGGCTCAAAGTTAAAAAGCTACTAGTGAGAGCAGCGATTCCAAGCGCAAATAGGGAATAATAAGCAAATCTTTTCATTTTATACTATGTGTTATTGAATCATGGTTTTTTATATGATGCTTAGTGTATTAATTTCACGTTTATATTGCGAATCTTGAATCGTACTCATAGCAATGATTCTGATATATACGGACACTTCTGAAACGCAATTAGAGCAAGGGTTTTATCGAATAGGACTTCTTCAGCAGTAAACTGCGGTAGCGCTTCGGTATCACTTAATAACATATGGCCGATCGGCAACTTATTTTACCGATCGGCCATATGTCAACAATTCTAGAAGTGTTCAACGAAGTCTAGATTTACTATGATCAGACGATCGCCGCCCTTATCTAAAATTGTAACCAACTCCTACTAAAATCCCGACTGCCGTATTTCCACTAAGAGAGGCATTCACCGCAGCGGTGGCCGTAAACTGAGAGGACAGGGGGACATCAATTCCTCCGGTGAGCAAGAAGCCGACGTTGCTATTATTCCCCGTCGAAATCGACACACCAGCCCCTAAATAAGGCGCAGCGCTAAATCCTAAGTTGCTCGTCGGACCTTCTCCAAAACTGAAGTCGTAGGTGACTGGTACTAAAATCGTTGTACTATCGCCAAATAACACACTCGGGCGAACCGAGAAATTCCGCGTCAGACCAACTTTACTGATTATCGCAAAGCTACCTCTTCCTAAAGCCGTGTCTCCGGTACCGATCCCAATATTGCCGCCAATCCCCACATAGCTCGATCCCGACTGAGTGCTCCGCCCAGGAGATACGGTGGTTTGCGCGAGCGGCAGAGTTGGTGCAGTCTGATCGGTTGCGGGTTGAGACGTTTGTGCAGTTAGTTCTGGTGCTGCTGTTTTAGGTAAATTATTGTTCGGGCTAACTGGGGTTGGATTCGTAGGTGTGCTATAGGGATCTGTAGCTGGAACTGGGCTAACTGGAGTATCTGTAGTACTAGGATATGTGGGGATGGTAGTGGACTGAGCCAACCGAAATCCTGAACTAAACAGTAATTCTGAAGTAGTGGCTGAGCGATTTGTGAGGGTTAAGGGTTCACCTAATAATGATGCTTTCCGCTGAATGGCAGGATTGGGAATGGCTTGGGCTGGCAATTTTTCTGAACGCCAAGTCGATCGAGGCTCAATCTTGCTGTCAATGCTGCTTCCTATGACTGAGGACATTGTGGATGGAGAAACCTGGTTCTGAATTGGATCTGCATTGGTCGGTTCCGCCTTGGCACTCATTTGACCTGAAAAAACGCCTAAGTAGATAAACGTAAGTGGCAGAAAAACTGGTTTGATCATCTTCAGATTAAGTGTCATATATTTACAACTTATGAAAATAAAGGGATAAACTCAGGTCTTTGTTGAATTACACCTGTATTTAAATTGTAATAATTAATAATTCTACAAACGTCCTTAAAAAGGATGAAAATTTTAGAAGATAAATTCTGTCAATATCACTATAAAGAAGAAAGTTTTAGTGTTTAACTGAATAAAAAGATTTATTAAGCGATCGGGAAAATTTCTCCTAAGCGTATTAGAAAAGTTAGTTGCAATTTATATCGTAATCAACCAATTCATACAGCAAGTCACGTTAATGCCAAGCGAGTCACCGAGCGGGCCATCTGGTTCAGTAAAGAGTCGAATTTGATCTTTGCGGGCAAGCGTTTGTAGCGATGAGCGCTGGACAATTGGATCCATTTAACCATGCAGTATCGTTTGTAGTGAACTGCGACGACCAGACCGAGCTTGACCGCTATTGGAATGCACTAATAGAAAACGGCGGATTTTCGGAACATTGCGGTTGGCTGAAGGATCGCTTTGGTCTATCATGGCAGACTGTCCCGATCGTCTTACAGGAAATGGTTTCTGACCCCGATCGTGCCAAAGCCAAGCGAGCTACCGACGCGATGATGAAGATAGTCAAGATAGACATCGCGGCGCTTCACGCAGCATTTTCCGACTGTAATTGAGAGATGCTTGACCAATTTACAAAATGTCCATTTGGACAATAGACATCAAAGAAAATAGTGAGTATTACTTATATTGAATTAATGATTGATATACAGAGTACATTGCTCTGATCTATTCTCTTTCTTATTCCTCTCTATTCAATTTCTTCTCCAAACTAGGCTAATTTCAGACATCACCCGAACTTTTGAAATCAATCTATTTGCGAAACCCGATCGATTACAGCTTAAAATAAATCATTATCCTAAATATAATAAATCACTATGAACGAATCTATTTCACGATCGGTTCCCTATGGAATTCGAGGTTGCTTGATTGATTGCCTTAAAGATCCATTTTTCTATCAGAATGAACAATCAGTTCGCTGGTTTATTGATGGATTATTAGTAATTCGATCGGGTCGAATCATTGCCTGTGGAGACTACGAGAAAGCGATAGAAAACTATCCAAATCTATTTGTTACTGATTACTCCGATCGTCTCATTACCCCCGGATTCATTGATACTCACATTCATTATCCCCAGACTGCGATCGTTGCTTCTTATGGTAAACAACTTCTAGAATGGTTAGAAAAATATACCTTTCCAGAAGAACGAAAATTTCAAAATATTGATTATGCCACGCAGGTTGCAGATGTCTTTTTGAATGAACTTTTGCGGAATGGCACAACCACTGCAATGGTATGGTCTACGGTATTTCCAGAATCTGTACAAGCCTTATTTCAATCCGCAAAATCGCGAAATCTACGATTGATTACGGGCAAAGTGATGATGGATCGTAATGCGCCAGACTATTTGCTCGATACCGCCGAAACAGCATACTCAGACTCTCGATCGCTGATTGAACAATGGCACGGCTGCGATCGGCTTTCCTATGCCTTAACTCCACGTTTTGCCCCAACCAGTACTCCGGCACAATTACAAATTACTCAACAACTTCAGAATGAATATCCTTCCGTTTATTTGCAAACACACTTAAGCGAAAATTTTGGCGAACTCGCGTGGGTTAAAGAACTGTTTCCCAATGAAAATGACTATTTGGAAGTCTATGAAAAAGCTGGATTAGTCCACGATCGTTCTATCTTTGCCCATGGAATTCATCTTAGTCCATCTGAATTTCAACGGCTTTCAAAAGCGGGTTCCACTATTGCATTCTGTCCTACCTCTAATCTATTTCTTGGAAGTGGCCTCTTTAAATTACATGAGGCAAAACTAAATAAAATCTCCATTGGACTAGCAACTGATATT
>JANXNM010000152.1 GCA_025354065.1 Synechococcales cyanobacterium 340R_concoct_173_sub
TGAATGTTGACACATACAATAAGACAGATAGCCAACTCGAATTTTACGAGAAGGTAATCGATCGTTATTCAATATAGATTTTTTTTCTGAATGACGATCGGGATAAAAAGGTAAAGCATAGGACCGAACACTTTCCTGACAGAGTTGCGTCACATGATTAATCAATCGACGATTTTCAAACGAGTCTTTAAAGTAGGGTAGATAATAGCTAGACGTAAATAACCTTAACGTTTGCACAGAGAGCAGATTCTTAGTCTGTTCTAAATCGAGCGAAGATAACATTTGAATATGGATATGAACAGCCTGAACCGCTTCATCCCATCTTCCTCCAGCACTCAGAAGACCCCGCAAAACCAAATGGCTTGAGAATATTTTATCGACCAAACCAGGGGCGAGTTCAAGATGCCGCTTTGCTGTAATAATTCCTTTCTGATAAAACCTTGCATTTTGATAAAAACTAGCTAAATGACCCAGGATTTCATAGTTATCAGGATCTCGCAGGAGATAAGCTTCAGAAATTTCAGCAGCAACTGAGTAACCTCTTAGACTATGGGAAATTCTAATAGCATGAGGCAAAACAAGCTGCATAAGCTTCAGAGGATCTTGAACATGAAAAGCAGAAGCTTTAAAAAGTCGGCCTACCCCTGGATAATCGGGGATTTTGTCTAAAATTAGAGACAAAACTTCTAATAAAGTAGTTTCATTATTGAGGACAGTATTTGTAGATTCAAGTAATTCAGTCAATTTTGAAATCAATAATTCAAGCTGTTCAATTTTTTCAAGGCGGATGACAAATTGCAATAATTTCAATAAGCCTAAGATAGAAGCTGGATTTATTTCACAGGCGTAGAAATAGATCAAATAAGAGGATTCTAGATCTCCCTCACTCTCACAATCCAAAGCTTGATTCCAGAGATTAAGAAACAGTTCTTCAGTCCATATTTCAGACTCATCCCCCGCTTCTGACAAAACAGACATCCAAGTCATTTGTGCATCTTCTTCTCGTGCATCAAGAAGATATGCTATGCCTAGCTTCCAATACAAATCTCTATTGTCAGGATTTTGCTCAATAGCTTGTTCATAGGTATCAATTAAAGATTTTTTTTGCATCATTTTTATATACTAAAATTCAGGGACGAAGATTACGACCATTATTGTATTGAGTCTATATTCCATAAGTCTAAAAATAAAAAGTGCCTAGATTCAAGCCTAGACACTTTTTACAATAACAATCTATGTTTAGATTCAGTTAATTAAATACTAAATAAGACTACTTGATAGGACTAGAGTTAGCAGGACAAGCTGGAGCAGCGGTTGCCGAAGGATTAATAGCTCCAGTAGTGATACCACCGTTCACACCAGCCTTGTCACCCTCGCAGAGAACAGCAAGAGTAGTCGCTTCACTAGTACCAGATTGGGTAGCAGCAGCAACTCCACCAATGTATGCTTTTAGAGGAGAGCTTCCGAGAGTAACTTGAGAAGCTACGTTACTAACGAAGGTAGCTGTTCCACCACCACCACCAATAGTGTATGTATAGTTAGCAGTTTGTGTTGCAACACCCAAACCTAGACCCCCAAAATTTGTACTGTCAGCAAAGACATTATTTTTCTCCATGTAGTAAGCTTGCTGCGCACGGTTCATAGAACCAACGTAAGTTTTCGCTTCAGACTGCTTAGCCTTGCTCGCTTGGTTCAAGAAGGAAGGAAGGGCGATCGCGGCCAAAATACCGATAATGATGATGACGACGAGAAGTTCGATCAGTGTGAAACCACCGTCACGCTTTTTGGAAATGAGGTGTTGAAGAAATTTAGCTTTGAGTTCAGATTTCATTGGAATTCTCCTTTAGGTGCGGGAAGGAAGGGTGTTCAAACCTTAGTGAATCTAACTTACCCACTTATTGCAGATTATCTATCAGGTCTAGAAACTTTTTCTAGTAATTATACTTTTACTAGAATTTCTCTATAATCTTACCGATCGCTCATCTCCCCGCACTCAATATCTGCACCGCTGTCAAACTAAGCTCTGGGAAGGCCGGAGAAGCAACTTGGTCATCACCCATCAGAACATACTCAATATAGCGATCGTCCTCCAGACACAGAATCAAGACCACTGCCTTAACGGGGTCGATAATCCAATATTCAGGAATTCCCCGCGCCGCATACTCCGATCGTTTATCCACGTAGTCCCGATCGCGAGATTTTTTGTCACTGTTGCTATTGGAGACTACTTCTACAACTAACATCGGGTTCGGTTGCATCGGCAGCAAGATACGATCGGCCAATGTCGCCGCCAAAGAATCCTCCGTATGAACGATAAAATCTGGTTGCCGGGATGTTGCAGAAGCTTCACTCACCCCAACTTGATGCCCAATAATCAGCCGATAGTAAGGAATCCCCAGTCCTAAAAAAACAGAAAATAAAAAACTTGCGATCACATTGTTAATCGGATTCTCAGCACCCATTTCAACTAAAACTCCATCCACAAGCTCGTAACAGATATCGCTGTCGTCGTCATAATCCAAATATTCCTGTAAAGTCATCCGCCGTTGAACAGTGGGCGGCCACGCTTCGGTTGCAACTGTCATCCATCAACCTCCGATTTGCTTCAATTTCCACATTATTTCCACATTACACATTATGTCGTCGTACTTACTTCAGCCCCAACCAAGGCAACGGGTCTTCGGCCACCCAGCCTAGTTTCGTATTCGATCGCACTTCAAAATGTAAATGGGGTTCCCTCACGCTCGGACTACCCGTTTGACCCACAGTCCCGATCGGGTCCCCCGCTTTCACCTGCTGCCCAACTTTCACCGATCGCCCTGATAGCTGAGCATAACGGGTTTGATAGCCTTTCGCGTGATTGACAACAACAAGATTGCCGAAGTTGCCTTGAAGACCAGAGAACGCCACGGTTCCATCAACCACCGCATAAACTGGGGCCGCGATCGTTGCCGCCAGGTCTAGGCCCGAATGGGTTTCACCGTCACCCATAGAAATGGAACTGAATTCGGTTAGGACTTTGCCGATGGGCGACAACGGAGACACAAACTTGAGAACACGACTTGGAACTGTTGGGCGAGTATCGTAACGAGGCGACCAAACGATACCGGGAACAAATAATACAGACGGCGCGGGTTGACAGCCATTGAGTTCAAACAGCAAATCACCACGGACTTTATATCGCTGAGCCACATCCCGAATTAGCGTTCCTGAGGGCACATTGATTCGGATGCCATTGAACGGAGGAATAACAATTGTTTCTCCCACAGGCAACCCCGATCGGACTTGAGGATTGAATCCCATAATCGTTTCCGGTGTGACCTTGTAGCGTTGTCCGATCGTC
>JANXNM010000195.1 GCA_025354065.1 Synechococcales cyanobacterium 340R_concoct_173_sub
GAGGATTTTGAATTAGGCGATCCGACGGTGGTGGATGCGGCGAAACGGTTGCAGGCGGCGTTGGATGTTGAGGCGGTGACGAAGAAGTTTTATGGGGAGTTTAAGGCGCATTTGGAATGGTTTGTATTGCAGATTGAGGGAATTGGGGATGAGAACGATCGGCGTTGGTATGCGTCGGTGATTTTGAATCGGTTGATGTTTGTGTATTTTTTGCAGTACAAGGGGTTTGTGGATGGAAATGAGAATTATTTGCGAGATAAGTTTGAGTTGTTTGAGGGGAAAGATTTTTATGGTGAGTTTTTAGAGTTGTTGTTCTTTGAGGGGTTTGCGCTTCCGGCTGCGCGTCGATCGTCCAAAGCAAAACGGGAATTAGGTGAGATTAAGTATTTGAATGGTGGGTTGTTTGCGAGACATCGGATTGAGAAGAAGTATGAGATTTCGATCGCGAATGAGGCGTTTGAAAAGACGTTAGATTTGTTTAAAAACTATTCGTGGAATTTGGATGATTCGCCGGGTGGGAAGGATGAGGAGATTCGGCCTGAGGTGTTGGGCTATATTTTTGAGAAGTATATTAACCAAAAGGAGTTTGGGGCTTATTATACGCGGCCCGAGATTACGGAGTATTTGTGCGATCGGACGATTAATAAGTTGATTTTGGATAAGGTGAATGCGGAACGGTGGCAGTTTGAATCGATCGAGGAACTCCTGTTCAATCTTGATGCTGATCTATGTCTGTTTCTGTTAGAGGAAATATTGCCAAAGTTGTCACTTTTAGATCCGGCTTGTGGATCGGGGGCGTTTTTGGTGGCGGCGATGAAGACGTTGATTAATATTTATTCGGCGATCGTGGGGCGGATTGAGTTTATTAAAAATCCAATATTGACGGGGTGGTTGAAGAAGATTCGGGATGAGCATCCGTCGATGCAGTATTACATTAAGAAGCGGATCATTACGGACAATCTGTATGGTGTGGATATCATGGAGGAGGCGACGGAGATTACGAAATTGCGGTTGTTTTTGACGTTAGTGGCTTCGGCAGAGAAGCTTGAGGAACTTGAGCCGTTGCCGAATGTGGATTTCAATATTATGGCGGGGAACTCGTTGATTGGGTTGGTGCGGGTAGATGAGGATGGGTTTGATTCAATTGAACTGACGGCAGCTCAAAAGAAACGAAAGCAGGATATGGAACGTTGGGGACAAGATACAACAAAAATAAATTTAATGGGAAAAGGACTTCTTCAACAAAGTTTATTGCAGCCTACAACCGCTTCTAGTTATCGGCAGATTTTGGAGGAGAAGAATGAGAATATCAGCCAATTTAAGGAGCGAGCATTTCGGTCTGTGGGATCAACTGAGACAGGCGAATTGACTGAGACTGAAGTGAGTGCGGAAATGTTGAAGAGTAGCATTGAAGAATTGAATCGCAAATCGCAGGCGAAGTTGAATAAGCTACTGTTTGATGAGTTTGGGCGATTGAAGATTAAGTATGAGCAGGCGCAGGCGACGGGGAAGGCTACGAAGCGGTTGCTGGTGCAGGGAGATATTGACAGGCTGGAGCCATTCCATTGGGGTTATCAGTTTGACCAGATTATTGAAGGGCGGGGCGGGTTTGATGCGATCATTGCAAATCCACCGTGGGAAGTGTTTAAGCCAGATGCAAAAGAGTTTTTTCGGAAATATAGCGATCTGGTGACGAAGAAGAAAATGGATATTAAAGCATTTGAGAAACATCAAAAGGAACTATTAACAGATCCAGAAATTGAGGCAGCTTGGTTGCAATATCAAAGTCAGTTTCCCTATGTCAGTAGTTATTACCGATCGTCTGACGGGTACAAAAATCAAATCTCGATTGTGAACGGTAAAAAAGCAGGGACAGATATCAATCTCTACAAGCT
>JANXNM010000197.1 GCA_025354065.1 Synechococcales cyanobacterium 340R_concoct_173_sub
TTGAACCGTTGCTTTCGACCCAATGGTTTGTCAACACTAAACCCCTAGCCGCCAAAACCTTAGCCGACCTCGACGAAAATAACTCACCGGAATACGTGCCCGATCGGTGGAAAAAAGTCTATCGTGACTGGCTCGTGAATCTGCGGGACTGGTGCATTTCCCGTCAGCTTTGGTGGGGCCATCAGATTCCCGCTTGGTATGCCGTGGATGAAACAGGCGGACTGATCACCGATTCGACTCCCTTCTTTGTGGCAAAAAATGCCGAAGAAGCCGCAAAACTCGCAGAACAACAATTTGGCAAACCTGTCAAACTAGAGCAAGACCCAGACGTGTTGGACACCTGGTTTTCCTCTGGGCTTTGGCCGTTCTCGACCTTGGGCTGGCCAGAAACGACCGATGATTACAGTGCTTATTATCCCACTAGCACCCTCGTCACAGGCTTTGACATCATTTTCTTCTGGGTCGCCCGTATGACCATGATGGGCAAACATCTCACGGGGGAAATGCCCTTTGAAAATGTCTACATCCATGGACTCGTGCGGGATGAAACAGGCGCGAAAATGTCTAAGTCAAAAAATAATGGCGTGGATCCGTTAGTTCTAATTGACGAATACAGCACTGATGCCCTACGCTACACCTTAATTCGGGAAGTCGCGGGCGCAGGTCAAGATATTACCCTGCAACTCAATCGTAAAGTCTACAACCAACGCCTCAAAGACCGAGCTGCCGGGACTCCGCCAAAACCACCAACACCGGGGAGTAAAGACAATTCTCTGTCCGAATCTGTCGAAGGGTCGCGGAATTTTACGAACAAACTTTGGAATGCATCCCGGTTTGTATTAATGAATTTGGAAGGCAAAACGCCGGAACAGTTGGGTTCTCCTGATCCAGAAACGCTGGAATTGTGCGATCGGTGGATTCTCTCCCGCTATCACCAAGTCACAAAAGCCCTGCGGAACAATCTAGATAATTTCTCCCTCGGCGAAGGAGCAAAGCAGCTCTATGAGTTTATTTGGGGTGATTTTTGCGATCTCTACATCGAACTTATTAAATATCGTTTGCAAGGCGAAGATACCCCATCAAAACTAGTGGCCCAACAAACTTTGGCGCTAGTCCTAGAAGGCACACTGAAATTACTCCATCCGTTTATGCCCCACATCACCGAAGAAATTTGGCATACTGTGGTGCAAAAAGAAGCAACAGGCCAAATTAGTCTTGCCCTAGAGACCTATCCCACGG
>JANXNM010000289.1 GCA_025354065.1 Synechococcales cyanobacterium 340R_concoct_173_sub
GTCCCTCTTTGTCTGGCAAGACGGTGATGATGTCTTTTTCGGTGGTGATTATTTCCATGGATGGTGTCTCTAGTGGTGTATGCCCGATCTCAAGTCCCTACCACGGACGAACGATCGGGCTTTTTGGTGTGGTATCACCCGACAGCTGCACGACTGGTTATCAATCGGCAATCCTTAGGGGAGAATTAACGCAGTCATGGGAGAGCTTTGATTGCACTCGGTCTTTCCCTATGAATGCCCTTTATGAGAGTAGCAGGATGCAATTGTATTTTGCAATTGCATCCTGCTAAATTATGCTACTATGGATTCAGACAAAATCCCATTAGTTGAAGGAGAATCACCCTTGGATGGTTTGCTTCAGGCTCTGGGGATGAATCAGGCGGAGTTCTGTACCGCTGTTGGAGTTAGTCCTAGTACTCCAAGTCGTTGGAAGGGAGTCGGTGAGAAAAAGCCTACCGACGCTACTTTCACAATTCCTCAGATCAAGAGGTTAAAGAGACTTCTTGAAGCTAAGGGTTTGTCTGTGGATGACTTGCCTGATTCTTTCGCCCCATACCACGCGAAAAGCGCCTAGGTTTCTGACACCCAAGCGCTTTCTAAAATCTGTTTCATTTATTTTGATTGTGGTGGGCGAGTCTCGACACTCCCCACCGCGTCCACCAAACCACGACTTAAAGCTATTTGGAGGCTTTTATATTATGCATGACAAGTTAGGACCGTTAGCCCTTAGTAAGCGTGAACATTTCGCCGCGCTAATTTTGGCTGGGCTGTGTGCAAACCCAGATATCAGTATTGATACCCCAGCGGATGAAATGGCCACAACGGCGATCTACCAGGCCGATAGCTTGATTGAAATGTTAAATGGTGGCCCTAAATCTTCGGACCCTGAAGACTTGGCCATGGACGAACTGCGTAAAGATTCCCATCAGGAATACTATCGGCCTTTTGGTTCCACTGAGTTGGTTGAAATACCCGAATCTCCAGAGTTGGATTTACTCAGAGCCGAACTCTACAGCGCTGAGATTTTGTTGGGTGGTGGTGAATAGGAACCGCTATGGAAAATACGTGGAGAAACGCCGCTTCATTGGCGATCGGTCAAGCCCTAGGAGAATTTACGTCTGCTGGTGGTGACTTGATTTATCTAAGCGAAGCGGATCACCAAACCATAAAAAAGCTAATCGATAAAGCCTATCCGTTTGGAGGTCGGCATAGTTACCCCTATAAAGTTTGGCTTGATGAACGCCG
>JANXNM010000291.1 GCA_025354065.1 Synechococcales cyanobacterium 340R_concoct_173_sub
CACCACTTAAATTACACTTCTTAAATTACAAATCTAAATCATGCTAAATCTACGATCGTCGTCAGCTTCTTTTGGTGGAACTACAGAGTTTTACAGTCATAACTCGAAGCACTGTAATAGTGAAATGAAGTTCTCTGTTTACATCCCACCTCAAGCTAAAACTCAGCCCGTCCCTGTTCTATATTTCCTTTCTGGACTCACCTGCACCGACGAAAATTTCATGGCCAAAGCAGGCGCACAACGGATTGCCGCAGACCTTGGAATCATGCTAGTCGCACCGGATACGAGTCCTCGCGGAACTGGGATTCCTGATGAAGCCGATCAATGGGATTTCGGTATTGGCGCGAGTTTTTATGTCGATGCCTTGCTCGATCCATGGCGATCGCAGTATCAAATGTATTCATATATCAGCCGTGAACTGCCCCAGTTAATTACAGATTCATTCCCAGTTTTAAAATCTAATAATGGTGAACCGATTCAAAGTATTTGCGGGCATTCCATGGGTGGTCATGGTGCATTAGTTTGTGCCTTACGATCGCCAAATCAATATCGCAGTGTTTCGGCCTTTGCGCCCATTAGTTCTCCTAGTCAATGTGCTTGGGGTGAAAAAGCCTTTAGTGGTTATTTAGGAAGCGATCGTACTCTTTGGTCAGACTACGACGCAACTGAACTGGTCCGCCATACCACTCATCCAAATCCAATTCTAATTGATCAAGGCATGAAAGATGGATTTCTCGAGACTCAATTAAAACCTGAAATCTTTGAAGCTGCCTGCCACGCATCAGGACAACTACTCATTCTCCGTCACCAACCTAACTACGATCATAGCTACTACTTCATTGCAAGCTTCATTGAAGATCATTTAAACTATCATCACCGCTTTTTGGTCTAATTTTTTGATCTAATCCAAATTCTAAATTCACCATTCCAACTTCACCGCACCGGACCCAAAAACTCTCCCTCTCTCCACAGACCTTCCAACTTTGTCCCATTGTTATAGGCGTAGGTTCCCAAACCATCAAACTGTCCATTATTTAAGTTCCCCTCATACCGATCGCCATTACCCAGAGTACATTGAGCCATTCCAAACAATCGCCCAAACTGAAAACTTCCCGTACATTTCACCCCATTGGCATAACTCAGCGTCCCTAATCCTGTCGGCTGATTTTGCCAAAAGTTCCCTTCATAGCGATTGCCACTCGAAAATAAACAAATCCCAACCCCCACAATCGCATCATTCTTAAACGTCCCTTCACAGCGCGTCCCATTAGCATAAGAAAATACCCCCCGCCCTTGACGGACATCATTCTCAAACTCGCCCTCATAGCGATTACCGCTGCTATACCTACAGACTCCTTGCCCGGTCAAGGCATTATTGTTAAACATCCCTTCACAGCGTGTCCCATCCTTATAAGTCACTATCCCCTGCCCTTTTCGGATTCCATTCATCAGCTCGCCTTCATAGCGCAATCCACTGGGAAATTTACAGGTTTGTTTGCCTTGCAGCGTCCCATTCTTAACCGCACCGTCACAATATCCTGCCGCTAATGCTGGGCCTGAATAAAATCCCATTAAGGCAAATCCTAACCCTCCTATCGGGACAGCGATCGTGGCTAAAAGATTGAATTTGTAGTGATGCATAAACCTTGAGACGTACTGTTGACATTCGTGTACGGCACTCATAAACTACCTCAAATTTAATTAACGTAACGACGAAAAAACCAAAGCTGTGAACTGACGAACAAGGCTTTTTCAGAACAGATAAATTTCTTGGGAATATTGAGCACTAAATGCATAAAACCGAACGTGCAAAGGCTAGAGTTTTATAGGGTAATCCCTGGAAAACTACGTTACCTATAATTTTTTGGAATGTAGCTTTTTAGTCATGTAGCTTTTTCATAGCTCAACGCCTTGGGCGATCGTTCACACCTGCTATTTTTGTGATTTATGTTTCCGTTCTTGCCAACCCTTGCCCAAACTCGCATACAGTCGCCCTTGCCCACTGTAGCGCCAATGCCTTTGCCAAGTGTCGCGCCGACTGCACCCCCGACGATCGCACCGATCGGTAGTCCCATTCCTGCAAGACTGCCTGTCCTCTATCGTCTGCCGCCTCAGGACACCCTACTGCCCCAGGAAATCCTCCCACCTCAACGGGAAGTACTTAGTGTCCAAGAAGTACGATCGCTCTCTGGGCAACTGGACGAAATCCCGGTTTTCAACAGCAACAGTCCCGAAATGGTAATGGATGAAGGCATTCTGCTTTCGACCTTTTCTAATACTGGAGTTGCCTTTCCCACTGCCCATTTGAACTACGGGTTCAAGGGACGCTTCGACGTATTTTCCCATCACATCAGCAAAGCCGCCAACGTCGGACAAATCAAATCCCTCTTCCAAGGCATCCTCCTCCAAAACCCAAGCCCCGAGAGTGTCACCGTCACCGTGCTACAAGGTGCTAGCTATCTAACACGACCCGATGCATTGTTTGTCAATCTCAGCGACTCCATTGAAGATCCGGTCGGCACTGTTTACTCCGGTCCCGGTAGCCGAGTAAGTAATGACCTGTTACGAGGTCGTCGCCAAGGCTGGCTTCCCGTCATCATGACCTTAGCTCCTGGTGAAAGCCGAATGCTGCTAAATCTGCCCATTCCCGCCGGACTTGTCGTTCCCACTAGCAATGGCCGATCGACCCTCATTCGTCTAACTAGCAGTGGTACTGTTTATCTGGCCTCCATGGCAATGTATGCGCCGCGCGATGCGGGTGGCAATGAGAGAATTCCGGTTCTGGAAGATTGGCAACGGTTTTTACTAACCTCCAATCTGGCTGGCCCCCGCGATCAAGCCCCTACACCGTTGAAGGATAAGCAGGACAAATGGGGCGATCGGATGGTTTATGGTCGCGTCGCTGGAGTCGCTAGGGGATCCCAATGGAGTACGACTCTTGCGGATCAAGGCGATCGGTTGAAAATTCCGCAGCGGGGGCAAGCTTTTTCCTACGTCATCAGCACATTACCGCGAGGCACATTTGGTACAGGTCAAGTGCAGAGTGCCTCTATGCTGGTGAGATACCCAGATACGGCCTATCTGGCCAATGGGAACTACGGCATCCAGTACAACCTAACGCTTCCCTTACACAACACAACCAACCAACCTCAACGCATCACCGTCAGTCTTCAAACACCGCTTAAACAGGACTTTAGCCGAGATCAAGTGCTGTTCATGAATCCGCCGGAGTCGAAGATATTCTTCCGGGGAACCCTGCGACTGCGCTATACCGATGACAACAACGCGCCTCAAAATAAATTTATTCACATTACTCAGCGGCGCGGACAGCAAGGAGATGCCCTAGTAACCTTGACCCTAAAGCCCGGTGAACTCCGATCGGTGGAAGTGAATCTGCTTTATCCACCCGATGCAACTCCGCCCCAGTTGCTGACGGTAAAAACGCTAGAGTGAGCAACAATCCCGGTAAACTTAACTTATATTTGCTTACTAATTTGCGCCTCCTATGACAGACTCGAATGCCCCGTCAAGCTTAATCCAGCATCTCCCATCTTCTTTAGAGGATGCGATCGTTCAGGCTCAAGCTGCAACCAAATCTGCGCTGGGAGCGGGCTATACAAAGTTATCCGTGGAGATATTTTTCCCTGAACTTAAGATTATGCCGATCGCTCAACAGTTTTGTGAGGCATTTACCGAATGGGGCGATGGAGTAAAACTATTTTTTACTGATGCAGGGACGGCGGCTTGGGCGAATAAAAATTGGCCCGATTCTTCGTTCCAGTTTCGCAGCATTGATGTGGCGGGGTCTCGGCAAACCACAGCGGCTATCGAACATGTTTCAACAGACGACAAACTCTATATCGTCGTGTCGCCAACGGCAGTTGAAGTGGGAGCCGTTGAACAACTCTGCAATCAGGCAGGCGATGTTCCGGTAATTTTGCTGGTACCTCGTTTAGAAGACGTGAGCATTGTCGGCATTGGCTATGCGGGACGAGCTTTACGTGAACGTTTCCTCAGCACGATTGAACCTTGTTATTTTCTGCGTCCGATCGAAGACCAAACCGCCCTAACCCGATTTTATCCAACGCCTTGGCAAGTATGGCTTGAAAAAGAGGGCACCTGGCAAGTGATTGCGGAGGAATTACTAAAGCCTGACTCAGAGAAAATTGATAATCTAGTAGCAGCGTCTTTAGGTACGGGCCAGAAGAAACGATCGGTTTTTGCAGAATTGCAGTCCTTTCTAAGTGCATTAGGCCGATAAGGTTTTCAAAAAATCTGTTTTTTATGAAGTTCCTGTATAGACTAGCGATCGTTCCTCCCCTATAAGGGATTTTAGCAGTGTATTGTAGGCAACATTGATTCATCATAGAAAGTATCAACCTCTAAGCTCGGTATAAAACTTGGTATAAAAATTTAGGACGATGTTCATGTTCTGGATTTTCTGGGGATGGATAAGAGATGTTTATTTGATTAGTGTGTATGGAGAGCGATCGCAATGACTGAACATGCAAATCGGCGAATTGTTATTGGAGATGTCCACGGTCATTACGACGGTCTGATGCTGCTCATGGAAACCATTGCCCCATCCAAGGGAGATGAAGTGTATTTTTTGGGCGACCTGATCGATCGGGGTCCGAAAAGTGCCCAGGTGGTGGAATTCGTGCGATCGAACCGTTATTCGTGCGTCATGGGCAACCACGAACAAATGCTGCTTGAATCTTTCCCCAACGGCCAAGTCTCTGGGCCAGCGCTTCAGGCATGGCTCTACAGCGGCGGACGCGCTACAATGTCTAGCTACGAGACGGTCGAATCGTTGCTTGAGCATCTAGACTGGATTCGCACATTACCGACCTATTTAGACCTAGGTGATTTGTGGTTGGTTCATGCGGGTGTTAATCCCAACTTGCCCATTGATCAACAGACATCGCAGCAATTTTGTTGGATTCGGGACGAGTTCCATAGTAGTTCTAAGCCCTTTTTTGCCGATAAGCTAATCATCACAGGGCATACCATTACGTTTACCTTTTCTGGGGTCATGCCAGGAAACGTTGTCGGCGGCAGCGGTTGGCTAGACATTGACACGGGCGCTTACCATCCTCGTAGCGGTTGGCTGACGGCCTTAGATACAACCCATCAGCAGCTATATCAGGTTAATGTTCAACAACAGCAAGTCCGCATTGTTCCCTTGGCGGAGTTATTAGTGCAAATTCAGCCGGATAAGGTAGTGCGTAAACCTATGCTATTGCTTTAGTTGATGGCTCAAAAACCTACCGGGGGCTGTGACGTGCAGATTTTACTGGCAGATCTCAAACCTTGAGAAGAATCGCACTATTTGTACGTAATGTTTATACGCAATGTTTACGCTCATGATTCATGACTATCTCGCATCCTAGCGGACACTTTCTTTTCCGGATCCACTCCCTCAAAAGTCGGTGGCAACCACACTCGTACCACCATCAATCCCGCCATCGAAATCAAAAAGGCACAGGCTGCCAACATCTGGTGCCATTCCACTTCCAATACGCCTTGAACAATGACTTCTCTCAATACCGAAACGATCGCAACTTCGACTGAAACTCCGATTGAAACCCGCTGCTCCTGAAGATAAATAATCAACAGTCGAAACAGCTCCATCAAAATCAGAATGAATAAAATATCCGCTGTAATCTCATGGAACTGTAAGGTCGAAAGCAACGAGGTAAAAATCTCTCGCAACTGCAACACCATCACCGCAAACAATCCCACACACAACGAGATTGCAATTAAATCTTGAATGGTCTCCAGAGCTTTAACAATCAGGAAATGACGACCTTTTTGATCTAACGTTATCAGGGATTTAGAATCGATCGGAAGCTCTGATTGAATCGATACGATCGGCTTAACATTCAACAAATTCTGCATAACAGTTGCGCTCCTGACTGATGACACAATCTATCCAAACTTCATTCAAGATCAGCTCTGAATTAAAACCTGATGTCACTCATTATAGTCAGTCTTTTCTTATTAATCAACGGGCCAAGTATAGGATTAACTAATGATTGCTATGACTATTGGAATAGCATCAAGTTTTTTAGATAGCGTATTGTCCAAGTCAGGAGTCTTAAATTGGACTTTCATTTCTTCAGACCAGTTTTAATAGTTTATTTCATTATTTTTTGATTGAGCAATAATTCCATGCTTAGGTGCAAAAATCATTGCAAGAACAAATAAGATAGTCTGCACTACGACAATGCAGCCGCCTGTTGAACCATCAATGTGATAGCTAATGTAGGTGCCTATCACACTGGAAAAAACACCCAACGCCATGGCAATTAATGTCATGTGATCAAAGCGATCGCTCAATAAATAAGCCGTTGCACCTGGAGTAACTAGCATCGCAACCACCAAAATAATACCGACTGTCTGAAGCCCTACAACGGCGGTAAGTGAGAGTAATGAGAGTAATGTATAGTATAGAAAAGTTGTATTGAGACCGATCGATCGGGCATGAGTCGAATCAAAACAGAACAAAATCAAATCTTTACGGAGAATTGCAAGGGTAACGAGGGTAATTACACTAATAATTAGGGTTTGAATAATATCCGAATCAGAAATTCCCAAGACATTACCAAATAAAATATGCGTTAAATCAATGGTGCTTCTAATTTTAGAAACTAGAACTAACCCCAACGCAAAAAAACCTGTGAATACTAAACCAATTATAGTATCTTCTTTAATTCGAGTTTTTGCTTTAATAAATCCGATCGCAATCACCGAACCCACCCCAAACACAAAGGCACCGATCGCCAATGGGATATTCATAATATAAGCAATCACAACCCCCGGTAACACGGCATGGGAAACGGCATCGCCCATGAGTGCCCATCCTTTTAGTGTCATATAACATGACAGTGCCGAACAAACTAAGCCCACTAATGCACTAACCAAAATAGCTTTTACCATAAACTCATGCTGCATGGGAGCAACAAACCACTGAATGAATCCCTGAATGAATCCCTGAATAAATCCCTGAATGAACCACTGAATAAAATCCATGATAGACATGCCTAGTTTAATTATACGTAACCTAATGCGGATGACGAGAATTGATTTTTGCTCCAGAAAAATCTCCCACTGAACCGCCAAAGGTTCGAGAAAGGTTTTCTTCAGTGAAGACTTCAGAAGTGCTGCCGTAAGCCAAAATTGTGCGGTTGATTAAAACGACTTGATCACAAAATGTCGTGATCGATGCGAGATCATGAGTCGAGATTAAAATGGTATATCTCGCTTGACGCAGTTCCATCAGCATATCAATCATTAATTTTTCAGTTTTAATATCAACGCCCGCAAACGGTTCATCTAATAATAAAACTGTTCCTTGTTGAGCTAAGGCCCGCGCAAAAAATGCCCGCTTCTTTTGGCCCCCGGATAGTTCACCGATTTGTTTAAAGCGCATATCCCAAAGCCCTACTCGTTCAAGGCTTTCTTGCACTATTTTCTTATCGATCGATCGGGGAATTCGTAATACATTCATATAGCCATAACGACCCATCATCACCACATCGTAGACATTAACTGGAAAGTTCCAGTCTACTTCCTCAGATTGTGGAACATAGGCCACAAGGTTGCGTTTTTGAACTTGACGAATGGGTAAACCCTGAATTGAGACGTTTCCTCGGACAGGTTTCACAAATCCCATAATTGCTTTAAATAGCGTCGATTTTCCCGCGCCATTCATGCCCACCAATCCACATATAACCCCTTCCTCAAGCTTAATGGAGGCACTATGCAAAGCAACTTTACCGTGATAGGCAACAGTTACATTTTCAATGTCAATACTGATATTTCCCATGCTCCTTGACTCTCCTTTAGTTGCTTTTTAAGCCGTTGGTTAGTGTATTTACATTATATTCCAAGAGTTTCAGGTAAGTGGAGGCTGGACCATCGGCAGGCGATAAGGAATCTACATAAAATACACCCGCAAATTTCGCACCTGTTTCTTTTGCGACTTGCTGTTGAGCTTTATCGCTCACCGTACTTTCGCAAAATACTGCTGGAATTTTGTTCTCTTTTACGGTATTAATTACCTTTTCAACTTGCTTTGGGGTGGCTAGTTGTTCAGCATTGACGGGCCAAATGTATACTTCCTTGAGACCGTAGTCACGGGTGATATAGGAAAATGCGCCTTCACAGCTCACCATGTAGCGTTTTTCTGGGGGAATAGTGGCGATCGCAGTTTTGAGTTTCAGGTCTATTTCTTTAATTTGATCACTATAAGTTACCGCATTTTTGTTGTAAGCTGCGGTGTTGGGGGGGTCAATATTAACTAGTACTTTACGAATATTTTCAACATAGATCAGGGCATTCTGTGGCGACATCCATGCGTGAGGATTCGGTTTCCCTTTGTATGAATCTTCTGAAATATCAACAGGCTTAACGCCATCACTTAACGTCAAATGGGGTACTTTCGGGAAACTGTTATAAAAACGATCGGCCCAGCGTTCTAAATTTAAACCATTATCCAAAATCAGATCAGCCCCTTGGCCCCGCGCTAGATCACTCGGGGTTGGTTCATAACCGTGAATTTCAGAACCCGGTTTGGTGATGGATTCGACGATCGCTTTATCTCCCGCCACATTTTGTGCCATGTCTGCCAACACCGTAAAGGTGGTGAGAATTACTTTTTTACCCGATCGGGATGAGGTAGCACCCGTGGGATTTGTCGTCGTATTGGTGTCAGGTTGGATTGGGGTTGGTTGAGAAGTGCAACCGTTCAACCAAGTGACCACTAAAAAACCTAGAACGCAGGTCTGAAGGCATTTTGAAGCGTTATTTTGCTTGAGATAGCCTAAGTTACTCACCTCAAAACCTCTCATTATCGTTTCATATTTCGAATAATTTATCATAAATTCATAAGAAATGAAAGGATTATGAAAACGATCGCGATGCGGATGGCTTGATTTTTATTCTTCGAGGATTGAGGTTGGTTGTAAGATAGAGCAATTAGGATTCGTTACATTGAGTGCGAGCCTTGATAATTTTGATAATTTGTTTTGTAATGTAGACAAATGATTATGAAGCTTCAGAATGTTTGGGCAGGACTAAGAAAGGCGTTGACTGGAACTTTATTATTGTTTTGTTGCACGATGTTGACAGGATGCGTGGACTATCAGCTTGGCGTAAATCTCGATAGCCCGCACCAAGGCAGCATTACCCAAACCATTCATATTGCGAATGAGGCCAACCCCACGGCTCAAGCATTGCTTAAACAAATTCAGCAGCAGACCCGATCGGTTCAGGGACGCTATCAAGTGGTGTCAAAGCAAAATGTATCCGTCAGTATTCCGTTCTATACGGTGAAGGAACTGGAATCAAAATTTAATCGTTTTTTTATGGTTGAAGATTCGGGTTCTGCGTTGCCGAAAATTATTTCAAATCTCAACGTTACCCAAGGCAATGCATTATTATTTGAACGCGATCGGCTTACGTTTGATATTGATCTGAGTGCGCTAGGGATAAATGGCACGGAAGGATTGGTGGATCCGAGTCAATTTTTTAATTTAGGCTTGACAGTGAATGGGGCAGTATGGGAGTTGAAGGCGGGAGAAAAAAATCATATTGAAACAGCGCTTTGGATGCCAATGCCTTTGGGATTTGGTGCGTTGGCTATTGTTGCTGTTGTGATGGCTGGAATAGTGGTTCGGAATCGATCGTTACTGAATTAGGAGAGATGTGTGATGAGTCGATCGACCCGTGATTTGAAGCGATTACTTTATTTTGGACTATTGTTTCCGCTAGTTGCGCTGAATGTTTGGATGTTTGGAGTAGTGCTGACTTATTTTCAGCAATTGGTGACATTGTTGATTGTGTCAGCTATTTTAGCATTTTTATTAGATTATCTGGTGCGTGCGTTTGAACGAATGCAGATTCCTCGGGCGATCGGCATCATTATTGTACTATTGGCGACAGTGACATCTTTGGGTGTGGTTGGAGTGACTGTGATTCCAATTTTGATTGATCAGAGTGCGCAACTTTTTAAGAATTTTCCCAATTGGTTGGAGGCGGGAAAATCCCATGGCATGGCGCTGGAAAGCTGGGTTAAACTTCGCAATTTACCGATCGATTTGCAGGGATTTAGTGGGCGGTTGAGTGGACAAATTGAAAGCCAGAGCCAAGAGTTAGCAAAGCAGGCATTAGGGTTTGCGATCGGGACATTATCGAGCTTTGTAGATGCGATGTTGGTAATTGTGATGGCATTCTATATGTTGTTATATGGTGGTCAACTTTGGAATGGTTTGATTGCGTTGTTGCCCCATCCATTTGGGAAAGCCTTTAGTGTTGCATTGCGGCTTAATTTTCACAATTTTTTCTTGAGTCAGTTTGTACTGGCTTTATTTATGACGGTGACATTGATTCCTGTATTTTTGATTTTGAAAGTACCCTATGCATTGTTGTTTGCATTGTTAATTGGTATTGCAGAATTAATTCCATTTATTGGAGCGGCGTTGGGAATTGGATTGGTGTCGGGGTTGGTCTTGTTGCAGGATTTCTGGTTGTCCGTGTGGGTTGGGGCGGCGGCAACTGTACTTCAACAAATTCGAGATAATGTAATTGCGCCAAAACTTATGGGCGACTTTACGGGATTGAATCCTATCTGGATTTTTGTCTCATTATTGTTTGGATTAAAGATTGCAGGATTGTTGGGTGTGTTTATTGCGGTGCCGATCGCGGGAACCGTCAAAGCAACAATAGATGCGTTGAGTCAACAACAAGCCATGGCCCAACAGGAGGAGGCGATCGAGGTTTTGGATGAGGGATAAGTTCAGCATTTCATCCAAATCACTATTTGAATTACTGCTTCAATTACTATCTCATCCAAATATAGCTGGGATGAGATAGTAAATATTCTTTTTATATTTTATGGAATGGTTTGAATCATTTCACGTACAAAGTCGTCGGAGAGAATTTCTCCTTTCTGATAGCTGAGTTTGATTTGGCTGAGTTTTTGCAACCTTGCCGCCGCATCACTTGCTACTGGCGGAGTTCCTGTACCTGAAGTTCCTGTACCTGTTAGCTTGCGAGCTTCGTCTTTGAGTTGACGGGCAATAGCGGTGGTGACAATTCCAGTAATGGGCAGGCGGCGGACGCGTTGGTATTCTTTGACAAGGCGAAAGGTTTGATTGCCGTAGTAGCCACTAATGCGAAACTTTTTGTCGGCAGGAACGGAACTAGAGCCATCCATTTCACCTAGAATACTTTTGCTTGTTTGAGAATCGGCAAGTAATACAATTTTCAGATTGTTTTGGACGTCTCGCACTTGATCATCAATCTTATTAAATATATCCTCACCGATTTCACCCGTGGCCGGAAGTATCCGATCGCGTTGAAATTGAAACACAGCCGATCGGGTATAAGCATCTAAAGTCGTCGAATTTCGGACGGGCGTGGCACTACTCGTACTGCCCACAGCTGCCGCATCAAAGACTCCGTTTTCATTGCCAATGCCAAACAGCCCACGCGGACCCATTGCGTATCCTAGGCCGTCCAGATTGTCCCGAAGATGCATCAAAACATCTTGTGTCAACGTAAATGCCATAATGAAAACCTAAAATAAGATAGAGCAAGATAAATCTTTCTAATATTGTGCCTGGAATTGGGCAAAGCGGCAGCTTATACTCAACGGGTTGTAACGTATTTATCCTCTGCACCTGTCGTCATGCCTGAACCATCTCCCCAATCATCGTCTTCTAAATCTCCAGCCTCCAATACGTCATCTAGGAAGTCCTCCATTGCTGAAAATATCAAGGTTCTAGCGATCGCCTTGGTAATCGCCTTATTGGTGCGAACGTTTGTTGCTGAACCCCGATTTATTCCCTCTGGATCCATGGAGCCGACGATGTTGATTAACGATCGGTTTATCGCGGAGAAGATTTCCTATCGGTTTCGCAATCCGATGGCGGGGGAAATCGTAATTTTCAGTGCGCCGGAGAGGTTGCAAAAGATGGCGGGCTATGGCAGCGATCAAGTTTTGATTAAACGCCTTATAGGGACACCGGGAGATCTGATTGCCATTCACAACGGGACAGTATCGGTGAATGGTGTGATGTTGAAGGAATCTTATATCAAGGCAGCTCCAGACTATGACTGTCCTGGCATGTCATCCAAGGATTCCAGTTTTTGCCAGAGTCTTGCACCAAACAACCCCGATAGCTTTGAAGTGCCGCCGGGAAATTATTTCGCCATGGGGGACAACCGAAATAATAGTTCTGATTCTCATGT
>JANXNM010000301.1 GCA_025354065.1 Synechococcales cyanobacterium 340R_concoct_173_sub
TCGTGATATTAAGCCAGACAATATCATTTTGCGATCTCGGGATCATAAGCCTGTGCTAATTGATTTTGGTGCGGTGCGGGAAACGATGGGGACGTTGATTACTCCGAATGGTCAAAGTACGCAGTCGATCGTGATTGGGACTCCTGGCTTTATGGCGAGTGAACAGGCGGCGGGTCGGGCAGTGTTTGCTAGTGATCTTTATAGTTTGGGTTTGACGGCGATTTATGCGTTGACGGGTAAGATTCCCCAGGAGTTGCCGACGGATCTGACGACGGGTAATGTGCAATGGCGACAGTATGCGCCGAGTGTGAGTGCGGGGTTGGCGGCGGTGATCGATCGGGCAATTGCCCCTATGAGTCGCGATCGGTGTCAGACTTCGGGACAAATGTTGGATGAGCTGCTGCGATCGGAAATGCCTGCGGGAATTCCAGGGACAGTGATGTCGATGTCACCAAGTGGAGCACAGACTCGTTCACCCGTGAGTGAGGCACAGCAGACGATCGTAGCGGCTCCCGGCAATTATCAACAGCCACCGCAGTATGCACAGCCGCAATATTCACAACAACTGCAGTACCCACAGCAACCCATTCACGTTAATCAATCCTCACCTGCTCAAGATTCAAAAACTTGGATTATTGCTTTGGGTGTTGGGGCATTGGTTACACTTTCAGGGGTTGGTGTCATGGCGATCATGAAGGATAAGTCTGCACCTGTTGCCACCACTGCACCAGCCCAAACGACTCCTGCTAGTTCCGCTCCGGCTGCGACATCAGTGACAGTCAATTCGGGAGGTACAGTGCCCGATAAGGTTGAGGTACGATCGCCTGAACCTGCGTCAGCACCTCCAGTAAGAACAACAACGACAACAACGCCGCGTTCTTCAGATGCTAACGTTCCTAGCTTTTCAGAATCAGATGCTCGTGAACTATTAGTCAAATGGATGAGTGCAAAGAAAAGAGTCTTTGCAGCCCCGTTTGATTCACAAGTTGCATCGGTTTACACAACTGGCAAGCTTTACTCAGATATTACAAAACCTGAAGGATCAATAGATTGGCTGCGAGGAAATAGCAGCTATTACAACTTTGGTGCTCAAAAAGTTGGCTCGATTTCAAACTTTAGTAGCAGTGGCGCGAGTGCATCTGCGCTTGTGGATATGACTGAAGACATTACCTTGTACAAAAATGGTCGAGTTGACAATAGCCAAACCTCCTACAAAACTCGAACATCAACCTATCAGTTTGAATATATTGATGGGACTTGGAAGATTGCAGATTACAAGAAGATTGAATAGCTAATTTTCATCTAGATTTACGTTAGAAACAGAGTTTCTCCTTCTTGCCTCAACGCAAAAAGGAGTTTATTCTCTGGGATCCAAATAGAAATTACTCGTCCGCCCCAAGGTTATCCCATAAACTTGTTATGACTTACCGCATTATAAAGAAAACCTTTCAAAAATTTAAGCCGATACATATTGGCGCGATAATGATGATGCCTGCGATCGTCATTCCAATGCTCTACTTTGCAGATACGCAGAAAGCACCTCCGTCCAATATTTCATTAAGTTCAACGCAATCTCCACAATCTATAACTAAATTCTTTCCACCTAAATCAGCCTCTTCATCTCAAGGAACTGAACCTTCTATTTCACTTCAGAAACAAGAGAATCCTGAGAAAACGATCGCCGCCAATTCAACGACTTTAGCCTATAACGTTGCTCAAGCTCCTGCACTCAAAAGTAGTCAATCACTTCAACAGATTGTTAATAACGCTGTTGGGACATTTCGAGATAAAGGCTTACCGACTGACAAATTGTCCATTAGTCTAATCAATGTTAAAAATCCTCAGTGCCAAGTTACAGCTCAGTTCCAGGATCGCCAACCTCGTTTTCCTGCCAGTATCAGTAAGCTGTTCTGGATGGTTGCACTTTATGGGCAGATTAACAGCAACACTAGACTACAAAAACCGATCGATCGACCGATTGTCGAGAAAATGATTCAGAAATCGGATAATGAAGCGGCTAGTGATGTAGTTGACGCAATTACAGGTGCAACGTCAGGTGACGCTCTTCCGCCTGGTCAGCTTTCTCAATGGGATTTTCAGCGTAAATCGATTAATGATTACTTCAATGCCGCAGGTTATCAAAATATTGATGTGAGCCAAAAGAACTTTCCGATTCCAAAATTAGCGATGCTGGACCCCAAAGGACGAGATTTGCAGATTCGAGGAGATGAACGATCGCCCATTCGTAATTCTTTAACAACCTATGATGTCACTCGATTGGCATATGAGATCCATTCTCGGAAAGCTGTTTCAGTTGAGAAAAGTGAGATCATGGAAAGCTTAATGGTTCGCGATCTGCGTCCTGAAGTCTGGAAGAAGGAGGAATACAATTCTATTCGAGGTTTCCTTGCGGAGAAGCTACCTCTGGATACCTATGTTGCATCTAAAGTTGGCTGGACTGCTAGCTCTAGGCAAGATGTTGCGATCGTCCAGAGTTCCGGCGGCTCTGCACATTATATTTTGACAATTTTTGGAGATGATAAAAGGTATGCAGATGATTGGGATGTTTTTCCAGCCGTCTCACGTCAGGTTTTTGATCAGCTCAAGCTTCAGGAATCTTCCAGTTGTGAGAGCATTTCGTAGGTCGATCGACTCTACAGGCTAGTAATATTAAAGTATTTACTCTCTCCGGATCTCATATTTCAACTATTATGTTACTGTGAGATATTTTTGGGAAGACTAGCATCGTAGCTTACGTAAATCAACCATTTCATCGATCGGTTAGAACTATGCAACTTAAAGTATTGATTGAAGCAACAGGTAAAAGCTGGACTCTCAAGCCGGGACGTGAGTATCTCATGGGGACAAGTCCTGATTGCGATATTATGGTGGAATCGATCGATGATTCGATCGCCTTTATTAAATTTAAATTTGATGGCATTGGCTCACTCTGGCATATTGAGAATTTGAAAAAAGATTCTACGACACTGCTAAATAATCAACGACTGACCCGCAGTATTATTCAAGCTCAGAGTCAGTTAAAGGTCGTGGGGCAATCGATCGTTTTAATGCCTGAAGCGATCGTTGCTCCAACTCAAGTTTCGCGGCAAGTACCTCAGTATCAACGAGCAGCGACCCAGGACGGTTCATCGCTTAATCCGATCGTTGATAAAGCTGCTGAATATGCCAAAATTGGGATTGCAGGTGCTGAAAAATTGTTCAAAAATGTCCAAGCAGCCGCAAATGACATGAATGAAAGGTCGATCGATCGCGATCGTTATGTTAGGAATAATTCAAAGAGCGGAAGTGGTGTAATTGAGATTGGTTATGCTGGACTCTCATCTCCAACTGATGGCGCAGGGGTGAATCTTCCTGGTTTTTCTATGTCTACAACGATGAAAGTTGATCGAAGTAAGGTTGCTGAAATTTGTGAGCAGCTATATGAGCATGTTAATCACGAAATCAATGATGGTACATTAGGCAATGCTCAAAGTAGGATCGTCACGTACGTTCTCGATAGAGCAAGAGAAGAAGAAAGAGAATCAAGAAGATATATCCTCGCAACTCATAATACAAAGAATGATGTTAGAACGACAATATTTATTCGTTTTCTAGGATCGGGTGACAATCTTTTTGTGGGTATTGACGTGTACATACTAGGCCAACTTGATAGTCAGTTGTACGGATCTCGTCAATGGAGTACATTCTTACTTATTTTAATCTCTCCATTTACATTATTTCTTACCTTAATTCCAGCGTCTTCAATGTGGGATAAATTGAGAAAGAGAGTGCAGTATGAAGGTGATATAAAATTAGCGCGTAGACAAGAATTTCCAGGTAAAGCGCAATTTGATGCTTTTGACGAAGATGATGTTTTGATTTTTATCAAGACTACATTACATGCCGCTTCAGACTCTATTGCAAAGATCTTTACGGCATCCAAACTACCCATAGATAGCCTAGATGCCTTTATGAAACAGGTTGATAGTGGTTCTGCCACTGTCGTCAACAACTATGGTTCCATGGATATGCGAGGTGCGGCATTCGGTTCAGGGAATAAAGCAGGTTACTCAAATAGTGTTTCCAAGTAAGATTTAAATCAGTTAAATTCAAAGAGAATATCATGATGAGACAAAAGCCGATCGAAATTAACAACTCTGGTAATGGTGCGATCGATATGCGTGGGGCTGCGATCGGAGACGGAAGTAGTGCTGGTTATCATGTCGTCAACACGATAACCTCAGACCTCAGCCAAACGCCAGATAAGTTGTTAGCTAATCTATATTTGATTCAGCAGAAATTAGACCAAGCGACAGATCTCCCAGCAACAGCTAGCGAAGATTTACGCGAAGATTTAGCTAAAGCAATTAAAGCTCAAAAACAAGCTAATCCTGATAAAGATCGTGCTCAAACAATGCTCAAAAGAATGAAGGTTGTTACAGATGGTGTTTCCACCATTTCATCTGCGATCGCGATCGGTGAACTCATTGATAGTGCGATCAAGATGTTCGGTTAGTGTTTGTTACGATCGCACTCTCAGCACCATTAAGATCGTGCAGTCGTCTTTTCTATCGGTCGATCGTTTCCATCATAGGAATGTGCGATCGGGTAAATTCTCTTTCCCAAAAGGTTTACAAACTACAGTCAAAACAATATCTTCATAGAGATGATCGATCGAGATCATAAGATTTAGGTTGATAAGTTCTAGTTCCTCACCGAAGCCGTAGGTTGTTAGTTCCCACTAGACCTATCCATAAATTTACAAGTGCCGCTACGACTGGGCTTCAAAGAATCTGACCCAATCTATTTATTATGCAATAAATTGTTGATGACGTAAGAATCAGGCTTTCAGGCTATTTCTTAATAGAAACTACCCTAATACATGATCGACCATAGGCTACTTCTACTCTCCAGTTTTTACCGGATCATCCGGTAGAAGCTGTGATTATTTTTGAACATGGATATTATGATCGGTAAGAATTGATTGTGACTGCTTTAATTTCTCAAGGTGGTTCTTATCGAGATGTTTGACTTGCTAACAATGGCGGTCAAGTCCATCATATTCCCGCCTATGGAGCTTACTCAGAATAAAGCTTATTAAGTAAAAATGATGGACCTGCTTGGATGACCGTAACAGATCACCGTCAGACAGCTAGCTGGGGACGCAGAGGTTCATCTGAAGATTATCGACAGCAACAAAAAGAACTAATTGATCAAGGTCGATTTCATGACGCACTACGGATGGACATTGAAGATATTCGATCGAAATTTGGTGATAAATATAATGTTGGCTTTCAACAAGCAAAAGACTACAGTAATGAACAAGTTGATCTAAATATATTTACTATTTACTAATCGCAAAAGTCCTCCTTGCAGGTATCAAAGGATTTATTGATTAATTCAGCATACAAAACCATAGCCGATCGTCTGATTGCAGAATCTGGCGATCATCGGAATACACGCTTTTATTATCTAGACGGAACGTTACAAATTATGTCCCCGCTATTCTACATGAAGGCAGTAATCGGTTTATTGAGCGCTTAATTTGTGCTGCAACGGAAGTATTAGATATGAATTGTCGTGTCGCCGGATCAGTAACTCTTCGAGAGAAGCCCAAAAAAGCTGGAGCCGAACCTGATTCATCGTTTTATATTCAGAATGAAAGTTTAGTTCGTCATTTGACTGAACTTGATCTTAACGTTGATTCACCACCGGATTTAGTCGTCGAGGTCGATATTACAAGTTCTTCCGATCGACGAATGCCCATCTATGCGAGGCTCGGTATTCCAGAACTGTGGCAATACGATGGTCTGACCGTTCAGTATTATCTGCTCAAAAATGATGAGT
>JANXNM010000374.1 GCA_025354065.1 Synechococcales cyanobacterium 340R_concoct_173_sub
CCGAGTCTTAAAATTCGATTCAGTAAAAATAATGGTGAGTTAGAGATTTATTATCCTGAGGGACGGCGCTTCTTGACTACATTGGAATTGAACACAAGGGCGATCGCCGCTGAGGAAGAACTTGATCTGGTAACGCAAGAACGTAATCTGGTAACGCAAGAACGCGATCGGCTCTTAGCACAACTCAGAGCGCTAGGAATTAATCCAGAGGTTTCTTAGTTTCTGACTTCTAACAATGAGCGCCTTAATTTTCAAAAATAAGAATTCTTGGGTATCCTGTCTAAGCTGAGTTGCTCATGAGAGACGGGGTTAAATGAATTCATTTCAGTCGGATTACGAGCAATATTTAGCTAAGATCGGTGTTAAAGTCATGCCTTTGGTGCAGCAGACGATCGCCACGATCGTTAATGCAACAAATTGGGATGAGCCTGAAACGCCCGATGACTTCAACAATATTGCAGTCATTGCTCTCATCGAAGCCACAATTAGCGACGAACTATCTCTGCGAACTCTTTATTTAGAGACAGCGTTTGATGCGATCGAAAATGCAGGTGACTTTCCCCTTGCGATCGCTCACAATGCAATTATCCGCGCATTCCTCGGACAAACCGGACCTGCTCAACAGGTCGCATTTTCGACACTGATACAATCCGTTACAGATTTTGGCCCTAATTCACAGGGATTAGTTTTCTTGCCAGCATCGCTTGCAATTGATCCCAACTTAGCCATTATCCGACTTCTCACTGCTCCCAATTCAAATCAACAAGCCGTTCTTCTCAGCGCGATCGGTTTAATCCAATCTCAAACCATTTTCTACAATTCCACAGGCCAACGCTTCCTCAATTTAGCAAGTAAATTCTTTCCCGAATCTCCCCATATCTCACTTAAACAGGGCATCACTTTTCTCATGGGTGGAATTTTAGATGGTTGGGTTGATCTGCATCAAGCCGTTGCAAAATCGACTGAAGACTCTAATATTTTGGCCCGAAGTCAGCTAGCGATCGAGATTGCACAACGAGATTTCCAGCGAGATTTTGAAGTAAATGCTCCAGATCTATCAACTATCACAATTCCATTTGATGGGCTAAAACTGGCGATCGAACCTAGTCTACGCAGCATTGTCACAGGCGTTTTACTTGGAGCCGAAGATTGGTTTGAAAGGGAGATGGAGTTTTGGCGATCGCGGTTGCAGCCAGGAATGACGGTGATTGATGTTGGGGCAAATGCTGGAGTTTATACGTTTAGCGCGGCGCAGAAAGTTGGAAAA
>JANXNM010000380.1 GCA_025354065.1 Synechococcales cyanobacterium 340R_concoct_173_sub
AAAAATTCGGGCCATGCAAATCATTAATGACCTCGAACCTTGTCGGCGCGGGGTCTATTCTGGCGTGTATGGTTACTATGACTTTGAAGGACAATTGAATAGTGCGATCGCGATTCGGACCATGATTGTGCAGCCTAATGATCAGGGAACCCGCACCGTTAGTATTCAGGCGGGGGCAGGGCTAGTGGCGGATTCAGTCCCGGAAAACGAGTACGAAGAGACCTTGACTAAAGCACGGGGCGTGATGGATGCAATTCGGTGTTTGGAATCGTGATTAAGTAGTTTTTTTAGTAAGCCGATCGAATAAAAGCATCGTAAAAACAGCATAAAAAAGCCCGACTGAATTAATCCGATCGGGCTTTTTTAGTTATGAACTGTTACTAGTTCTTATGGGCTGCGATTGCACCTGCTAACAGAGGTAATGTCGCCACATCAACCGGAGACATTGCAGGGACAAAACTAGGGATTTCTACTTTTGCATCTTGCTTCGTCAGCTTGTTGAATAAACGCTGAGTATTCGGGAAGTTCGCCGCAGGAAGAGTAAGGTAGCGGTTGTATGGCACCACATCTTCACCGAATGCCTGAGCATATTCCGGTGTCTCAACCATTGCCGTCACAAAGGCTTTCAGACCTTTAGTCGAGAGGATTTGGTTATATTTACGAATTTCAAGCTGATCTAAGGGCGCACGACCGAGGAAGTGCTTGGTCCCAAGTTCAATAACTTTGGTATTCGGATAAGGCGTATAGAACTCTTTAAGGTAAAGCTTAGAAGAACCAAGGTTCTGAACAAACTCACGCAAGGTAATTTCGCCATTCCGTAGTCGGCTTTCCAGGGAAACGAATTCCTTTTCAGCCACATAGGGCGCGATGTCCCGCTCAAACACTTGACGATAAGCAGCACCGATGATGACCTCGATGTTCGCTTTTTCAGACAAGTTGGTAAGTTTAAACACCTTAGTTTGTTCGCGCTTTTTGCTAACGCCTTGAGCGATCCGGTTGATTTGGTCTGGAATTGCTCGATCGCCGCCAACGGAACCAAGTTCAATAAACCGTTCAGTTCCAGGCGCTGGAGTGGTCTGCGCCATGCCCCGATTGCCAATTGTGCCAATCCGATTCATCCGAGCCGAATAGCCCGCTGCGGTGACGTAGCGCTCATAAGGAACCGTGTCCTCAGAGAAACTGCTGTAATACTCTTCGGTATCCAAGATCTCATCAACAACGGCATAGAAGCCCTTCTTGGCAGCAATATCGAAGTACTTATTGGTTTCATTCCGACCATAGGTTGGACGGCCTAACAAACGACGATGGAGATATTCAATAGCCTTCATCACATAGAGCGGTGTCCAATACATTTTCAGATAGACACTGGACTTGGCCAAACGACGAATAAACTCACGAACCGTAATTTCGCCGTTTTCCAACTTAATTTCGTCAACCGTCAACCGCTGTCCCGAATACAAATCGCGACCAAAGACTTGGAAATAACAAGCTTTAATCAGTTTCTGAGCTGAGCTTTCAGAGAATTTAACGCTCACTCCTTGGCTAGACGGTGAGCTAAACGCCTTAACTCCTCTACCCGAGATACCCGTAAAACTAGGCTGCTGGTCAAACTTAAAGACCTTTGGCCCCAAGCTACCGGGGCTGACACCGCGCGCGGCTGGGTTGCTGACTTGGTTGTTGATACCGGGACCACGGGTAATTAGCAAACGACGTGTATCTTTGCCAAAGGGAGCCGGGTTGCTGTTGGGATTGCGGGTTTCCTTGGGGAAAATCGCACCAAATTGGTTTTCGATCGGGTCATTCCCACGACCGTAGACATGTTGTTCAGGCAACGGTTGATCGTAGGCCGCAAACGTAGTGATGAACTGAGGCACCTTGCGGAACGGAGCGCTGTAATTAAACAGATCCTGCTGTGGTCCCCAATTTCGGCATTCTTGAGCTTCTTGTCCCAATCCACGAAGATACGGAACTGTCTCTTCACCAAAATAATCCGCGTACTCATTCGAGTCTACTAACGCATCCACCAGTTTGCCTAAGCCGCCAGCCGAAACAATGGAGAAATATTTCTGAACTTCCTCGCGGGACGATGGACCTCGGCCCAGAATGTGCTTAAACGCAAGTTCCAGGGCGCGGCTGTTGATAAAGGGTAGGAAGAACTGGCTACGATACAGGGGCGATTTGCAGAGACGACGAACAAACTCCTTCATGGAGATTTCGCCGTTCTTAACCCTGGATTCTAGATCAGAAATGCTCTGAGAATAGGCTTTAGTGATGTCGCGCTCAAAGACTTGGCGGTAAGCCGCCTTAATGAC
>JANXNM010000420.1 GCA_025354065.1 Synechococcales cyanobacterium 340R_concoct_173_sub
ATTTCTAAGCGTGACTGAAAAGGACCTACTCGGTTGGTTTACGCATTGTTGTTACTGTACAGAAGAAAACTGGCAAACCTTACTAAATGAGGGCTGATTGACGTCCTGATTAGTGCCTAACTAGATTGGGAATGGCTATAAAAGATTGTTCAGGAATACATAAGAACTGAATCACTCCCATAGGACGATCAATTGAATCCAACTGACACAATTAGAAGTATTACTTTAAAGGCTCACCACTTTTTTAAAGGTTCACCTGACAAACCACGGCAACTAGGGCGATCAAATCTGTTCCCTGAGTAACTCATTTCTCGACATTTTTCATAGTCTGTCTTAGAAGGTACACAGCTCCGAAAAACTACACCCGCCATCAATAAGCTCATAAAAACTGTTATCCAGGTAAATATAAATCTAACAATACGTTGAGGGTGTAATATGCTCCTTTTTAATCCACGTTTTTTATAACCAGACCGAATAATAACTTCAGTTAAAATAGTACCGATAACAAGTATCAGAATTCCAATAAGGTTTTCGAGCATAATTTGCTGGTCTACATTTAAATTTTAAGGGACTAACTTAGAATGCCCACCAGTGATTTACTCAGGAGCATTCCACTTGAAATCAATTTCAAGAATACACTGTTTGCAACGTCCCGGATTTTACCCCGCTATCTTACTCCGATTCTTCTTTACCCAATTCCCCATCTAGATTCACTGCACCGATCGAATCTCTAGAATTTTCCTGCGCCATTTCAACGCTCTCAAAGAAACGTGCTGCATTCGCTTCACTGCTAAAAAAATAAAACGTCTCGATCAAACTCAAAAAATCTTCATCCGTCGTCGCATTCAGTAACCCAAACTTCAAACATTCCCGAGCCTTCGGATGCGTGATCGATTCCAAATCTACTCGCAAAATTTGCCGAATATAAGGTTTCGGATCAACCGTCATTGGCAACATTAATATGATTTTGCCAATCTCGATCGTCTTCCCCAGACCCACCACATCCCCAATCAATACCCCCACCGCGTTTATTCACATGTTGCGCCGCAATCTTCACCGCCGCAGTCTGAAAATCAAACAATCGATCGCGAAACTCACGGGGAATTTGATATTCAGAAATCCCAGTCCGAGCCTCTTGGGAAAGGTGATACGCAATTTTCAAATAGATATGATAAGGCGATACTTGTGTTACCCAACTTTGATCAATAACCTGAATCAATTCCTGCGAAATATCCAAACAATATTTATCCACCCACCGATCGTCAAACCACCTTTGCAACTTCTCCGTCGCATCATGATCCAACACATCCACATTCAGCTCACCCTGATAC
>JANXNM010000458.1 GCA_025354065.1 Synechococcales cyanobacterium 340R_concoct_173_sub
AAGTTTGTCTGCTAGAAACAATGCTTCATCAATGTCGTGAGTAATCATCAACACCGTGCTGCGACTATGGTTCCAGATTTTCAGCAATTCCTCTTGCAATTCTTCTTTTGTAATCGCATCCAATGCCCCAAACGGTTCATCAAGGACCAATACTTCTGGACGAATTGACAAAGCACGAGCGATCGCAACCCGTTGGCGCATTCCACCAGAAATCTGTGGCGGAGTCTTATCAACTGCCTCCATCAGTCCAACCATTTTTAAATGATCTTTAACAATGGTATCTTTTTCACCCTTTGGTTTATCTGGATAGACAGCATTAACGGCCAAATAAACATTCTCATATACCGTCAACCAAGGCAGTAACGCATACCCCTGGAATACCACCATCCGATCGGGACCAGGACGTTCAATGGATTTGCCTTTCAATTTTACAGTTCCCGAAGTCGGCATGGAAAAACCACTAACCATATTCAGTAACGTTGACTTTCCACAACCTGAATGACCAATCACACAAATGAATTCACCCTTCTTAACCGTGAGATTAACCCCATTTAAGACAACATACTCACCGCCATCGACTAAGGGAAAACTTTTTTTAACATCTTTAATCACCAAGAAGTCATCCGCAGAATCAGAAATAGATGCGATCGGTGCTGGAATTCTAGACGTACTGACCATTATATTTACCGTTACTAGGTGGTTTCCACGAAAATGATTACAATCCAAGGCCGAGGGAAAACTTCACGCGCGCGCGACTACCAATGGTTTGGGAACATCCAACATTACATCAGCCATATAAATGTCATGCTTAATGTTCAAACTATTCAAATAACTAATCGGATCATCTGCTGTAAACTTAGTCCCATCAAACAGCTCGATCGCTCCTCGGCTGTAGGTCGTCATTTCAGACATTCCCAATTCCCGCGCAGCAATACTAAAAACACTCACCTTACAAACCCGTTCTAGGACTTCCACCCAATTACGAGGAAACGCTACATCACCCCAACGGGCCATCTGCGCCAACAACCACAGATTTTCAGTACGACTCGGACGATTGGCCGTACCTCCAAAAAAGACATGATGAGAGAGTTGACGAGTATCTTTAGTAATTCCGCAGGTTGCTTGTTGTTCATCACTCAGATAGATATATTCATGATCCATTGCCAGATATTCACCTTGAGATAAAATCTCCCGAACTTCCGAATGATTCTTCGGATCGGCACAATATTGACAAGCCTCCAGTAATGCTTTGACCAATGCAACATGAGTATTCGGATAAGCCAAGGCCCAGTCTTCCCGGACTCCTAGAACTTTCCCCGGATGACCATCCCAAATTTCAATATCGGTCGCAATTTCATATCCGATTCCTTCGACCACTGCTCTAGTGGCCCACGGTTCTCCGATCGAATAGCCATCTATTGTCCCCGACTGTAAATTCGCAACCATTTGGGCGGGCGGCAGCGACATGATTTCAACATCATGATCAGGATCAATATCTCCTGAGGCCAACCAATAGCGCAAAAGTAAGTTATGGGACGAAGCCGGATGGGCCACTCCAAAAATATGCTTTTTATCTGGCGTTTCTTTGAGGAATCTCCTGAGATCACTCAATGTCCGAATCCCTTGATCCGCAAAGCGTTTGTCTAGAGCGATCGCATTACCATTTCGGGTTAAGGTCAATGCCGTTGCCACCGGAATGGGTTTGCCATCCATGCCCCCGACCGTCATCCAAACAGGCATTCCCGACGGCATCAGCGCCGCATCTAAGTAGCCGCCCGCAATTCCATCTTGAATCCCTCGCCAAGCCGATTCCCGCACTAGATTTACTTCATCTAATCCGTGATGGGTAAAGAATCCTTTTTCCTTCGCAATAATAATTGGTGCAGAGGCGGTTAAAGGCAAGAATCCAATATCGAGATTGACCTTTTCTAAACCATGCTTTGCCACTACCGTTTGTTTACGGGAACGGATTTTCTTGATTTGCTTTTGTTGATTTAGAAAATAGATGATTTCACTACGATAGCTATAGTAATTCGGATGATTAATCACCTCCAT
>JANXNM010000460.1 GCA_025354065.1 Synechococcales cyanobacterium 340R_concoct_173_sub
GTCCAGCCTTTGAATTCTTGTTTCATAACATTGCCCAATTGTTTATAAAAGGCACCTAAATCACTGTCCCGACCAATGCGTTCGCCGTAGGGTGGATTGCAAAATAGAACTCCACTATCAGAAGGTGCCACCACTTCAGTAAGATCGATTTTTGAAAAGTAAATGTGACCTGTAACTCCGCATTGGGTTGCGTTTACGATCGCTTGGTCTACAATTTCACCATCACCATCACTGCCCCAAACTGGAGACGGTAATTGTTTGAGTTGTTTTGATTCAGCCGATGCAATTAATTCTTCGAGTAGTTTCTCGTCGTAGTCCAACCAAGTCTCAAATCCAAACCCCTCCCGAAAAAGTCCCGGTGCAATGTTTAATCCTTTCAAACAGGCTTCTAAGGGTAGTGTTCCAGAGCCACACATCGGATCGTAAAACATTTGATCGGGTTGCCAACCTGACATTTCAATCAAAGCTGCCGCCAATGATTCTTTCAGCGGAGCAGCTCCCATAGCTGCACGATAGCCTCGACGATGGAGACTTTTGCCGGAGCTGTCTAGACTGACGGTGCAAGATTCGGGATTGACATGAACATTAATTTGTAAATCGGGTTCATAAATGTCTACGTCCGATCGTTCACCATGCTTCTCTTTTTGTTGATCAACGATCGCATTCTTAACTTGAAGTGCGGTGAAATGCGTATGATTAAGCTGATCATTTTTGCCTGTAGCCGTGACCGCCAAAGTATTTTCAGGGGTCAAATACTCCGACCAATCAATGGATTGGATACCATCATATAGGTCTTCCGGTGTTTGACAGGGGAAATTCTTTAGCTTCATCAGAATCCGAAACGGTAGCCTAGCCCACAAGTTAACTTGGTACAGCAAAGTTCGATCGCCTTGGAATGAAACACCACAAAATTGAGGTTCGACATTCTGTGCGCCTAGGCGTTCTAGTTCCTGAGCGGCTAATGGTTCTAATCCCCGTGCCACGGTCGCAAAATAGTAATTCATTTGGGTGATTGTACTACGATCGTTGTAACATCTCTAGTCTTGTCACAAATTCATTATGGGCCTGAGAGGCAATTCCAGCTTGTAAGATTGCTAAAACGTGTTTCATATCCCCTTGAATCAGGGCCGATCGATCTAGCCACAAGCCCGGAAAGACTTCACTTCGAGTAATCCCATCCTCATCGGCCAGCAAGTCAACATATTGGCCATTTTGTAAATGAAACCAATCAATTTGTCGATCGAGAACGCGCCACACTAGATATTCTTGGACGCCATTGCGTTCGTAGGATGTTTTTTTCGTTCCTAAATCTATTGAAACCGTACTTGCTGCAATTTCTGCCAATAGTTCTGGTGAGCCTTCTAGATAGTCATCTTCACTTAATTGCGTTTGACCGCCAGCATCAGAATCAATGACCAAAGCCAAATCCGGTTGCGGTTCATTAATCGGGTCCAAGCGCACCGTCGGGGCATCTGCAACCATTGTAAAAGCTGTAAATACCTGATAAGTGGCCAGCCAAGCATTCATAAAACTATGGGGTTGACCATGGCTTTTAAATCGTAATGCCGCTGCTGACATGCAAACTATTCCTTCAATGAGTTCGGCTTTGTAAGTTTCGGGCATCGCTGCATATCGGCGCTCAAATTCGTCGCGGGATAACCGATCGCCGTTCTCCAATGGGGCGATGAATAGTCTTGAAATAGTGGGTGTTTGAAGCATAGATTTCTCTTGCCAATAACATCTATTCTAGATAATTTCGAGATATGTTCATATTTTAGCCGTCTCAGATGTCGGACGAGCGACAAGTCCGGGATAAGGTTCGATCGCAAAAGGCCGATCGGGTTCGGTTAACAACGCCCGATCGCAACTATCAAAGAGTTCGGTTTTGTTTTGTGCCCGCCGCATTTGACGTAGAAAATCACCATTCTCATCAACACCTTGAGCAATGTAATTCAAATACATTTTCATATAACTGACCCGCGATCGCTCTGCAATAGATTGAGCAATTGGCGTTTCATACAATCGATCGATATAATTGCGTACTTCTGAGAGTGGAATAATAGAAATCGGTTGACCGGATAATGCCTGTCGTAATTGCATAAAAATCCAAGGATTACGAATAGCAGACCGACCAATCATCACGCCCGCTGCTTTAGTTTGATTAAGAACTTCTATCGCAGTCTGAGCCGAGGTTACGTTACCATTTGCAAGCACTGGACAATTCACAGTTTTAACAGCATGAGCAATCAAATTGTAATTCACTGCGCCGTGATACATTTCTTTGACTGTGCGGCCATGTAAACTTAATAAATCAATTTGGTGATGATTCAGTAAATGAAGAATTTTGTCGAAATTTTCAGTATCTTCAAATCCAACTCTCATCTTTACGGTCAATCGTCCAGATATGACCGATCGTAATTCGCCTAAAATCCGATCGACTTTTTCGGGATCTCGTAATAACCCACCACCCACATTTTTACGATAAATCCGAGGGGCCGGACAGCCCATATTCAGGTCCACGCCAGCGATCGGATATTGACTTAATTGTTTTGCAGTCCGGACTAAATCTGGAATACTTTCCCCAATCATTTGCGCAAAAATAGGCTGACCTGTTGTGTTATTTACGATCGCATCTAGTATGCTTTTGTCGAGACCGGACGTGGCATGAACCCGAAAGTATTCCGTAAAAAAGTAGTCGGGACAGGCATACTGGGCAATCACATCCATGAACGATCGATTGGTTACGTCCTGCATGGGAGCTAGAGCGGAGTAAGCTTGTCCGGGAATTAGAAAAGACATGACGGGAAAACGATCGAGGGTCATTATCTTAACGTAAATCAGTTCTAACTTAGATAACGTTATGCCAGAACCCGATCGCTGGCGAGTAGTCCATCTTCCATATGGATAATCCGATCGGCAATATCCAAAATTCGATTGTCATGTGTCACCATCAAAATTGTACAGCCTTGCTCTTTGGCGAGTTGCTGCATCAATTCCACCACTTCGCGTCCTGATTTACTATCCAATGCTGCTGTCGGTTCATCAGCCAGAATGATCTTTGGACGACTGACCAATGCTCGTGCGATCGCGACCCGTTGCTTTTGACCGCCAGAAAGATCGGATGGATAGTAGTGAATCCGATCGCCTAAACCCACCTGTTCCAGCATTTGGGCCGATCGTTCTTTCATTTCAGCGGCGGAGATATGGGAATGAACTTCGAGTCCCATCCGAACATTTTGGAGCGCGGTGAGACTACCATGAAGATTGTGGGCTTGAAAGATATAGCCAATCTGACGACGGGTCATCATTCGTTTACGATCGTTTGCCCCACGAAGTTCTTGACCAAGTATTTGCAATTGCCCATCTTGCCCCGATCGTAATCCACCAATCAAGGTCAGCAATGTAGTTTTGCCTGAACCCGATGGCCCGGTCATTAGAATGATTTCGCCCCGATCGATAGTCAGATTGATGTCGTAAAGAACTTGCTTTTTAAGAGTATCTTTACCAAAGTAATGATTTAGATTTTGAATTGAAATAATAAACTCGCTCATAGTAGACCTCAGTAGACTTTAATTTAAAAAATATCAGCAGGGTCAGCAGATTGTAATTTTCGCGTAGCGATCGCGCCTGAAACCATGCATAGTGCCATTGTCATTATTAGAACAGTGATCGCCCGCGAAACAGTCATTAAAATCGGCAATCCTGTACCATTTCGAGCCAAGGTATAGAGTCCGATCGCTCCAGCAACACCAGGAAAGAAGCCTAATATTGCCAGTAGAAATGCCTCCTCAAAAACAATCCCCAACAAATAGCCATTACCATAGCCCATTGCTTTGAATGTGGCATATTCAGCCATATGGGAATTCACATCAGTTGAAAGAACTTGATACACAATCACAATCCCCACAATAAATCCCATTCCTACACCCAGTGTGAAAATGAATCCGATAGAGGTATTCTTTTGCCAATACCCTTTTTCAAATTCAATAAACTCAGCTTTAGTCATCACAATGGTGTCACTGGGTAGATGCTGACGCAATTGAGCCACTACAGTATTAGCATCCTTTCCAGGCGATAATTTGAGTAGTCCAAGGGAGATGTTTTCAGCTTTGCGACGGGGAAAGAGTCGTAGGAAATTTTGGCTGCTAGTCAGGAGATGGCCGTCAGTACCAAATGAAGATCCGATCGCAAACGTTCCATCTAGAGTAATCGTTTTACCATCAATTTCAGTTTTGAGAGATTGACCTTGATTAATATCAGCAATCACTGTTTTATAGTCGCCGCGTGAGGCTTGATCAAACAGAAATGTATCTGGGCGTTTGGTCCGATCGAGCTTTTGGGCCATATCAGGCAATTGAAATGCGACAAAATCGGGATCAATCCCAATCACACGAATAGCATTCTCTTTACGCGTTTGGGGATGTTTCCAAACTACGTTGTTGACGTATAACCCATGGGCTGACTCAACTCCAGCTACATCTTGCGCTTGAAGTAGTCGGCGGCGGGGAAAGGTTGAGAGGTTGCCAAAATTTAAGGCTTGAGGACTAAAAATAACGGCCTCAGCTTCTAGAATTTGATGGCTTCGCACACTACTGTCAAATAGGGCATCTCGAAATCCTAGTTGCGTAAACATCAAGATATCGGCAAAGGCAATTCCGCTCAGGGCGACGATGAGTTTGCTTTTTTGATGACTGAGTTGTAACCAGCCGAGAGGAGTGCGGCGGGGGAAAATATTGAACATTTTGAATGGTGAATGAAGAATGGTGAATTAGGAATTAGGATTAAATAAAATCGACAATTCATTGATTCGATCGTCTATTCCATAGACTACCCGCAAATAAATTGCAGTCTAGTAGAGGAAGCAGCTCCGCAGCTAAGAAAGCAGAGATTGACAATGATTCTTAGTCCCGGAGGAACTTTCGTTTCTAGAGCGCAATTCATTCGCGCGGTCTGCTAGGAAATCTCGGTTTTAGTAAATCCTGATTTCTTAGGGTTCGGTGATAATTTTGGCGGTGACTTGGGAGTTGGTGAATTGGGCGACTTTTTTGCTGGATTCCGAATCTAGGGCAATGCGAATTTCGATGACGCGGGCATCGGTGTTGCTGGTGGGGTCGGTGTTGGTGAGGCTTTGGCGTAGGACTTTTTGGCCGATTTCTTTGACGGTGCCTTGGAGTTCGCTGCCGATCGCATCACTAGTGATTTTTGCGCCTTGACCAAGTTTGATGCGTTGACGATCGCTTTCATACACTTCGACGATCGCCATCATTTTGCGAGTTTGTCCCATATCGACAACGCCTTCCGGTGCAATTTTCTCACCCGCCCGCGTATAAATTTTTAGAATGGTGCCATCTTGGGGAGCGCGCACGTAGGCTTGTTCTAAATCAGCCGCTGCTTTTACCCGAGCTGCTTGAACTTGCCGCACTTCAGCTTCGGCAGTTTGAACATCCACCGGACGGATTTCCGCAATTCGATCGAGGGTCGAGTCTGCTGCATCCACTTGCTGCGATCGGGCATTTCGGCTGCGATCGAGAGCGGCTTTGGCTTCCTTAATTTGTTGAGTTAGAGTATTGCGAATTCGATCGGCTTCGGATGCAGCTTCTTGACCTCGACGATAGGCCGTCTGTGCAGTCAGCCGTTTGCCATCCCGCAAGGAGGCCGATGTCGCTCCAGCTTCGTACAGTGTTTGGTAACGATCGGCTTCGAGTGTGGCGTTGTCAAATTCTGCTTGGAGACGATTTCGGGTGGCTGTTTGAGTATTTCCCACGCCATCAAGATCCGCCTGTAAACGAGCAATCACTGCGCTTTGAGTGTTGTAATCGCCTGTCCCTTCGGCATTGAGACGGGCGATTTCCGATCGTTGGGCCTGAATTTCACCTGTTTTTGCGCCGGATTTTACCTGAACAAGTTTGGAATGAACCACATTAACTTGCTCGTCAGCCTGTTGCAGCGCGGCTTCTAAACGAGATTCACTATTCAAAACTGCAATAATATCCCCTGACTTAACCACATCGCCTTCCTTGACTCGCAGCGATTCCAACCGACTGCCATCATTACTGCTGGGAGCCGAAAGTTTAATGACTTGCCCGTTCGGTTCTAGCCGACCCAGAGCCGTAACGCTTTTTATTTCTGGGGCAGTATTCGTGAGGGGAACGATCGGGAGCGATACAGACTGACTCATGACCATGCGAGTGCCTGCAACTCCCACCAAAAGCGCTCCTAACCCCGTGACGACGATCGAGGTCTTTCCACTCACTACGCCCGAAAATACATCCGAAAATCCTTTGAACATGGTCATAGATTCGCCCTCATTGGAGATCGAAAGAAGGTGGGAATTAAAACGCGCTAAAAACTAGACGGTCTAGTACAACTCCATTAAAAACTAGACTGTTCAGTTTAGTCAAGAAAGATGCAAAATAGAGGGAGGTTGGGGGAAGAGCTAAGTTAAAATTCTAAAAAATATTATGAGTAAAGCAGAGACAATTCTTCAAGGCGCGATGCAGGAATTTTTAGCGAAGGGTTATTCTGCGGCCAGCATGGATCGGGTGGCAGCGGCGGCGGGTGTCTCGAAGGCAACTGTTTATAGTCATTTTGGCGATAAAGAAACACTATTCAAAGCATTAGTCGCACAAATGGCGCAGGAAAGAATGCGATCGATTTTAAGTCGGTTGGATTACTCATTAGAACCACGTCTTGCAATGCGACAATTGTTTATGGAAGGCATGGATGATTGTTGTAAAAATCCAGAATTTCATGACTTTCAACGTATTTTGATTGGAGAATCAGGTCGTTTTCCAGACTTAGCAAAGACTTTTGTTATTCACATGAGTAAACCAGGTATTGAAGCCTTAACCCAATATTTTGAACGATCGTCTGTGTTCAATTTCCCAGATCCAGAAGCGATTTCCCGTATTGTCGTTGGTGCTATTGTTCATTTTGGGATGATCCAAAATGTCATGCATGGCAAAGAGATTATTCCTATGGAATCCGATCGTTTAGTAGATGCCTTAGAGCTTTTGCTGTTTAATAATTGATTACCTATTAAGTACCCCTGTTTCTTATGTTGCAAGTCATTACAATCCCGGCTCAGCCCGGCCCAGCCGAATATGCGATCGTCATTCTCCACGGTTGGGGCGGGACAGCAGAGGATGCGGCTCAGTTTACCAAAGTGATACAGGTTCCAGGGGCAGTGCGATTGATGCCGAAGGGATTGTTTCAGCATCCCTACAATCCAGAAGGACAAATGTGGTATGACTTTCCCAATGTTGAACGATTTGATTTTAAAGTTGATTTAAGCGATCGCCCGGATCTGCAACGCAGTCGTCAAGTGCTGCGCGATTGGATCATCAGCTTGCCAGAACAAACAGGCGTACCTTTAAATAAAACAATTTTGGGCGGATTTTCTCAGGGCGGTGCTATGACCATTGAAGTCGGATTAGAATTGCCTCTAGCCGGACTGATGTCCATGAGTGGCTATGCCCATCGTCCAATTCCTCCCGTGACGCGGGCACCCAAACTCCTGATGATTCACGGGACTGCCGACAATGTTGTCCCGATCGCCGCCTCAAGAGCTACTAAAAAGTCGCTGATTAATGCCGGAGTTGAAGTCGAGTCCTACGAGTTTCCGGGAATGGGACATGAGATTTCTTTGGCAGTGATTCAGCGAATGCAAGCATTTATTTTGGCGCAGTTCGCATGATGTAGGGATAACAGGCACTATAATACAAGCCTCTAACAAGAATGCTCTAACAAGAATGCCCGAACAAGAATTTTCTTGCGGGTATTTTGCGTTTTGGAATGTGTCTTTTGGAATGTGTTTTTTATAAGAGGCTGAATCATGGGGACATTAAACGGGCGGGATGTATTGAGTTTGGCAGATTTGTCTAGTGCAGAAATTCAACAGGTGTTGGATTGGGCGATCGCCATGAAAAAAGGTGAACTCAATCCGCGTTTTACTGATCGGATTCCCACCTTAGGACTATTATTTTATAAAGCCTCTACCCGCACCCGCGTTAGCTTTTCGACGGCCATGTTTCAGCTTGGGGGTCAGGTAATGGATTTGAATATTAATGTAACTCAAATTGGTCGGGGTGAACCGATCGAAGATACAGCGCGAGTACTCGATCGGTATTTGGATGCATTAGCAATTCGCACCTTTGCTCAGGCTGATATTGAAACATTTGCGCAGTATTGCAAAATGCCTATTGTCAACGCCCTGACGGATTTAGAACATCCTTGTCAAGTTCTAGCTGATTTGCAAACCGTACAAGAGAATTTTGGCAAATGCGAAGGACTGACATTTACCTATGTCGGCGACGGAAACAATATGGCCCATTCTATTCTGTTGGGTTGTGCGGCAGTGGGAATGAATATTCGGATTGCGGCTCCCAAGGGGTATGAATGTTCTCCCGATGTCGTGGCTCAGGCAAAGGCAATTGCAGGCGATCGGTCCCAGGTGATTACGACAACGGATGTGCGGGCGGCGGTAGAAGGCGCAAATGTGGTCTATACCGATGTGTGGGCGAGTATGGGACAAGAGGCTGAATCGGACGATCGAATTCCGGTCTTTATGCCCTATCAAGTGAATGCAGAATTAATAAAGAATGCGGATAAAGATGCGATCGTATTACATTGTTTACCAGCCCATCGCGGTGAAGAGATTACCCATGAAGTAATGGAAGGAAAACGATCGCGCATTTGGGATCAAGCTGAAAACCGAATGCACGCGCAAAAAGCATTGTTAGCCGCATTATTTGGTTTGGTCTGATGGTGATCTAAATGATTTGATTCAATCTCTATTGGGACATTGCCAATATGTCCCATAGGTTATGTGCAATCTAAAATTTCCGACTAAATTTTGCCTTCAAATCTTCTAAGGAAGGTGTTGGTGCCGAACCTAGTTGTTTTTCAGTTTTCTGTTCAATTTGCTTTTCTGGCTGAACTTGCGATTTGGGCTGAACCTTTGGCTGGGATTGAACTTTGGCGGCAGGACGTTGACTGATGGACGATCGGGGAATATCTCGATTAGTATTACCGCTTGTTGTCGATCTAGTATTTGGGGCATTACCATCGGGCGCACGCATTGATAACCCAATTCGTTTTAATCCCATATTTACTTCCAAAACTCGAACTTTCACCACTTGCCCAACTTTCACAACTTCATTTGGATCACTAATGAACCGATCGGCGAGTTGTGATACATGAATTAGACCATCTTGATGGACACCCAAATCGATAAACGCACCAAAGTTTGCCACATTTGTCACGATGCCTTCTAACTCCATTCCCACCTGCAAATCGCGCATTTCTTTAATGTCGTCGCGGAAGGTCGCATAGGTGAATTGGGCACGGGGATCACGTCCCGGTTTTTCTAATTCTGCAATGATGTCGCGTAAGGTTGGTTCACCGATTGTTTCAGTAATATAGTTTTTGATGTTGGCTTTGAGTTGTTCAGCAATTTTAGTTGTTTCATTTAACTTAACGTTCAAATCTTTTGCGATCGCCTCCACTAATTTATATCGCTCTGGGTGAACGGCGGTATTATCGAGTGGATTTTTCCCATCCCGAATTCGGAGAAACCCAGCAGCTTGCTCAAAGGCTTTAGGCCCAAGTTTAGGGACTTTAAGTAATGCTTTACGATCGCTAAAGGCTCCATTTTCATTGCGATATTGAAGAATATTATTAGCAACCGTTGCATTAATTCCCGAAACAAATGTCAGCAATTCTTTAGATGCCATATTGAGATCGACACCGACGTAGTTCACACAACTTTCTACCGTATCGTCGAGCTTACGTTTTAATAATTTCTGATCGACATCATGCTGATATTGCCCAACACCGATCGATTTTGGATCAATCTTTACCAGTTCTGCCAATGGATCTTGCAATCTTCGCCCAATACTAATGGCCCCACGCACAGTAATATCGAGGTCTGGAAATTCACCGATCGCTACATCACTGGCTGAATAGATTGATGCGCCCGATTCGTTCACCATCACTTTGACAGGTTTAGTTTCTAACTTAGTTTCCAACATTGTGAAAACTTCCGTCACAAATTCATCAGTTTCACGACTGGCCGTACCATTTCCGATCGCAATCAATTCAATTTTGTATTTCTCAATCAAATGTTTAACCGTCGCCAAAGCCTCGCGTCGCTGCCCTTGGCCAGTATGGGGAAACACGGCTTGGTATTCTAAAAATTTACCCGTCGTATCCAGAACAGATACTTTACAACCCGATCGGAACCCTGGATCAATCGCTAAGGTTGGTTTCATTCCTGCTGGAGCCGAGAGTAGTAGTTCCCGCAGATTGATTTCAAATGTTTTAATTGATTCAATATCGGCTTCCAGTTTTTTGCGATTGCGGACTTCATTAATTAATGAGGGCTTCATCAATCGATTGAATGAATCCTGAAGCATCGATCGATAAAATAATTTTACCGCCGTCACCTTAGTCCGAATAATGGCCGTTTCTAGATAATTTGCAACATTGTCTTCGTCAAAAATAAGACTAAATACAAGAATGCCTTCAGTCTCTCCCCGACACAATGCCAAAAGATTATGCGATGCAATAGTATTCACTTTTGCACTATACGATCGATACATTTCAAACTTAGTTGTGCCTTCAGGATGTCCATCTTTTAAATAAGATTCAAACAATCCAGATTTCAGTAAAAATTCACGTAAATACGATCGTAAATCTGCCCGATCGGCAATCTCTTCTGCCAAAATATCCGAAGCTCCAGTCAATGCTTCCTCATGAGTTTTTACACCTTTTTCAATATCAATATACTTCAAGGCTTCTTCCGCCAAATCGACAGCAGCGGCATTGAGTTGATTGAGTGCTTTAATCCATTCAGCCAATGCACCCAGTCCTTTTTCACGGGCGATCGTTGCTCTGGTACGACGTTTGGGCTTATAGGGTAAATACAAATCTTCAATTTCAGTTTTAAGTAAACTAGCTTCAATTTTACGTTTAAGCTCGTCACTGAGTTTGCCTTGAGATTCGATCGATTCTAGAATCACTTTTTTACGATCTTGCAATTCAGTCAAATAGGCAAACCGCTCACTCAAGGTCCGCAATTGAATCTCATCCATTTCCTCGGTCTGTTCTTTCCGATATCGGGCAATGAATGGTACTGTTCCCCCTTCAGCAAAGAGATTAAGTGCTGCCTGAATCTGACTGGGCTTTAAGGCAAGTTCGGACGCGAGTAGAGTAATGAGATTGAGCATAGATAATGAGTGAGGCTGATGAGTAATATTAAGGATGTATTTTTCTATTTTACACGAGTGCTGTAGCTCCATTCTTTAGACTTTAAAATAAAAATTGATTCTTCGAGGCGATCGGTCTGTTACTGTGAAGATGTTCTAGCTATGATTTAGCTTTACGTTTTATAATTTATTCTAATCCGGCAATGGAGGTAATTGAATAATGAATTCTTCAAGGCAATACAAAAAATTGACCTAATGCTGAGAAGGTTTGGATTGATGAAGGGATTCAGGAGTAGGATTTACCATCAGATTCAGTAAGAAGGTCTTGGATTAAACCTTAAGCTGTTAACTTTTATCTTTCCCAAAATCATATTGAGATAATTGGATAAATTCGACGATCGATCGTAATAACCCTACGATATAAGAAGTCACAAAATAAGAAGTCACAAAAACTAATCTAGGAGAACCCCATGCAACTCACTGAAAATACGATTTTAATCACGGGCGGCGGTTCTGGTATCGGGCGATCGCTGGCAGTAGCATTTCATAACCTGGGAAATCAAGTCATTATCAGCGGGCGGCGGAAATCTTTACTTGATGAAACGATCGCAGCTTATCCCGGCATGAAATCGATCGCCCTTGATATCACAAATGCAGATGAAATTCGGAGCTTTGGAGCACAGGTCTCTCAGGACTATCCAAACCTAAATACCGTGATTCATAATGCTGGGATCATGCGAGCAGAAGATCTGAAACTGGGGGGACTCGATAACGCTGAAGCGATCATTATGACCAATCTACTCGGTCCAATTCGGTTAACAGATGCATTATTACCAACGCTGCTGACACAGCCACGATCGACCATTATGACGGTCTCCTCTGGATTGGCATTTTTACCACTAGCGACAACACCCACCTATTGCGCAACAAAAGCTGCCATTCATTCCTACACACAATCACTGCGCTATCAACTTCGCGATACTTCAATCCAGGTTCTAGAACTAATTCCACCCTGGGTACAAACCGAATTAATGGGACCAGGGCAAGCTGCAGAACCCCGTGCGATGCCTTTGAATGAGTTCATTACGGAAACAATATCTATTCTGAAAAATTCACCAGAGGCGACAGAGATCTCTGTGGAGCTTGTCCATCAACTTCGCTTCGCTGAAAAGAGTGGAAACTATGATTCCTTTTTCACCAACTTTAATGATGCTATGACGACGCATGAGTAACGGCACATTAGTAAATGGTGTCGGGCCAAGCACTAATGCTGATAGGTCCGACATTTTTTCAATTAACCCGATTTTGATTTCCGCCTTAGCAGGATGATCTTAATGTCCCAAACCGAGATTACGAAGTCCTTTTCGGTAGGCGATCGAGGTGCGATCAGCGCGAATGTGAGCTTCATCTCGAATATCTAGAGGTAATTCTTTGGGTTGCTGTGCCTCGATCATAGCTTGGTCTTCCGCAAAGACTTGGCGATTGAATTCATAGACAGGTTCTAAAGAGGCTTGTTGGTCAAAATTGCGACAAATGGGGGCAAACATTCGGGTCGTGCGACTTGAAATGGGGGATGCTAAATTGAGAATGCAAAGCCGATCGTTGGCTGGAAAATGTACTGTCAATCGCGCACTAAACGGCAAAAATACTTCAAATACCCGCCGCCATTCAAATCCTTCTGGCGCAAGGTGTTCTAATCCCTTTGGGAAATTACTAATGGTACTTAAATAATCAGCAACCAGTCCCCGATCGGTACACGTGACTTCATATAATGGGACAACAGGATTGCTTTGGTCGCCAAAGGTTTCGGTATGGACCCAAGCAAAGTGTGAGACATCGAGAAACCCCTCTATTTGGCGGCCTGCGGAGGTTTCTAGAAACAGCGAATCCGGCAAGATTTGTTGATAGTTGGGATCATTCCATTCTGGAAAATGGGGTAAATCAGATTGATGATCTCCGATTTGCGGGTCTCCCATTAATGAAATCCAAACCAATCCATAGGCTTCAATCACCGGATAGATTTTCAAACACAATTGAGATGGCAGGATGGCGCTAGGATCGGCGGGAATTTTAGTACATTGTCCCGTGGCGCTGTAGTGAAGACCGTGGTAAGGACAAACAAGATTTTCACCCCGTAAATGGCCCATGCTGAGGGGAATGCCGCGATGAGGACAACGATCGTCGGCGACCGAAATGCCCGATGCCGATCGCCAAATCACTAAGGGCTGGTCTAAGAGTGTCACTGCGATCGGCTGGTCTGTAATCTCACGCTGGAGGGCGATCGGATACCAAAATTGCGATAAAACCTGCCAATCTGATGGATTAAATGTGCAGTCCTGAGGTAGCGTTGATTTTATAGGTGCTAATTTTGCAGGTACTCCGGTTTTATAGGTCATGGGTCATTCCGTAGTGAAAGAAAGATTAACTAAGATTAATTAGGGCCAGCTTTATTATTTAACTTAAACTTAGATTCCCTCATGAGTTCTGTTGTCAGGGATACGAAACATATGGGAGTTGGCCTCTTTAATTAGGATAGTAAGTTTATTTAAGATCGTCAGTGTGCTGGGGCCGCGAATATTTTTATGCAACAATCTCAACGGGTTTTTATTTGTGGTTCTGCATTAAAGGGACAACCTGATCATCAGAATTTACAATCTGCAATCTTTCTCCGATCGGCCCAAACCGCCCCTCTGTATCGTCTTCATGCGGCAGCTAATGGTTGGCATCCTGCAATCTATGAAGTGCAAAGCGATGTTCAGAGTGATGGGGAAACGGGAATCTCGATTCCGGGGGAATTGTATGAATTGAGTATGGATCAATATGCTTATTTGGTCAGTACGGAACCGCCTCACATGTATCCCGCGACCATTCAATTGGAAAATGGGGAAACGGCGATCGCAATTCTCTATCCTAAAATTTTGATTGAAGAATTCAATTGGCCGGATATTTCCCACCATGGTGGTTGGATTGCCTACAAAGCTGCCAATGTTTCTAATGATCCGAAATTGGTTTATCCGCGTGACATGGTGGGCTATGGTCAAACGCCACCCCAAGCCAGCTTCCCCAATCGAGCTAGAGTTGCTGTTCAATTCGTCATCAACTATGAAGAGGGGGGTGAGAATTGTATTTTGCATGGAGATTCGGGTTCTGAGACATTCCTGTCGGAGATTGCAGGGGCTGATTCCTGGAAGGGAATGCGTCATCCAAATATGGAATCGATTTATGAGTATGGTAGCCGATCGGGGTTTTGGCGATTGCATCGGATGTTTACGCAGCGTGGGATTCCTGTGACGGTGTATGGGATTGCGATGGCGTTAATGCGGAATCCAGAAGCAGTGGCGGCTATGGTGGCGGCCAATTGGGAAATCGCAAGTCATGGCTATCGTTGGATTGATTACAAAGATATTGATATTGAAACAGAACGATCGCATTTACAACGGGCGATCGCCATTCATACGGCTGTTACGGGAAGTCGGCCTTTGGGGTTTTATCTCGGACGCACGAATCAAAACACACGGGCTTTGGTCCTTGAAGAGGGTGGTTTTCTTTATGATTCAGACAGTTATGGGGATGATTTGCCCTACTGGGTTTCTGGTCTGGATAAGCCCCATTTAGTTATTCCCTATACTCTAGATAACAATGATATGGGATTTGCAACGAATCAAGGCTTTAATTCAGGCGATCAATTCTTTAGTTATTTACGAGATAGCTTTGATACGTTGTATTTAGAAGGTGAAACTGTGCCAAAAATGATGAGCATTGGATTGCATTGCCGATTGTCAGGAAGACCGGGACGAGCAGCGGCTTTAGCGCGGTTTTTAGACTATGTGCAGAGTCACGATCAAATCTGGATTTGTAAACGAGTTGATATTGCAAATCATTGGTATAAGCATCATCTTCCAGAGTGATTTAAATCTAGAGTATTTTAAATAAGGTTGGTCAGAAATGAAGATTGTGATTGTTGGCGCGGGGATGGGGGGATTGAGTGCGGGAATTGCACTGACCAAGGCTGGGCACGAGGTGGAGATTTACGATCGGGTATCTACTTTGCGGGCGGCGGGGGCGGCGATTTCGGTTTGGTCCAATGGCATTAAGGTGTTGAATGCATTGGGTTTAGAGGAAGAGATTGCGGCGATCGGGGGTCAAATGGACCGGATGGGCTATTACAGTTCTGATGGTCAGGTTTTAACGGATTTTAGTTTAATTCCATTGATGGAGCGAGTGGGACAACGGCCTTATCCGATTTCGCGGACGGCTTTGCAGACCTTGTTGTTAGAGACCTTGGGGCGCGATCGGGTGCATTTGGGACGGCAATGTGTGGGCGTGAAGCAGAAGGACGATCGGGCTGTAGTGATGTTTGAAAATGGGGATTCGGTGAATGCGGATTTAGTGATTGGGGCAGATGGTGCTCGATCGGTGGTGCGCGATTATGTGGTCGGGAGAACTGTAGAACGGCAATATGTGGGCTATGTGAATTGGAATGGATTGATTGAAATGAATGCGGAATGGATTCCTGAGAATAATTGGGTGATGTATGTGGGGGAGCATAAACGGGTGTCGTTGATGCCTGCGGGTAATGGTCAGGTTTACTTTTTTCTAGATGTGCCATTGCCGATCGGAACTATCAATGATCCCAAACACTATTGCAGTGAATTGTCGGAATTCTTTAAAGGTTGGGCAGAACCCGTGCAGCGCTTGATTCAAACATTAGATCCGAATACAACAAATCGAATTGAAATTCATGATGTCGAACCATTAGATCAATTTGTGCGCGATCGGTTTGTATTGTTGGGAGATGCGGCTCATAGTATGGCTCCGGATCTTGGGCAAGGTGGTTGTTTAGCTTTGGAAGATGCTTGGGTGTTATCTAAGTGTTTGGTATCTGATTTGAGTTCTAGTTTAAAAGTATATGAACGATCGCGACTAGAACGATCGAAAACTGTTGTACAGCGGGCGAGACAGCGATCGAATGTGACCCATGGAAAAGATCCACAGCGCACGGCTCAATGGTATGAGGAACTGAAAACGGAGGATGGCAGCAATATTATGGATGGCATTTGCAAAACAATTTTAGGAGGGCCTTTATGAGCAAATTAACGACCCACATTTTGGATACGGCCAAAGGCTGTCCGGCGGCAGGTGTGAAGATTGAGATTTGGGGGATTTCGCCAGACGATCGGGGATTGATAGGGACGATCGTCACGAATGCAGATGGTCGAACGGATGAACCGTTATTGTCCGGCAGTGACTTTCGAGTTGGGGTTTATGAATTGATTTTTGATGTCGGGCCATATTTTGAATTGGATGGCAAGATTGTATTTCTCGATCGGATTCCAGTGCGTTTTGGAATATCAGAAACCAGCAAACCGTACCATGTTCCACTCTTAGTTTCGCCTTGGGCTTATAGTACTTATCGCGGAAGTTGAAACATCTATCAGAACAATGCAACATCACAGGTAGTTTCATGATTTATTCTATTGCTGAACTCAACGAAATGAGTCAATTGCAGTTCACCGATATTCTAGGGAGTATTTTTGAACAAACCCCTTCGATCGCTTTTGAGTCTTGGAATCATCGGCCCTTCAAGGATTTTGATGCGCTCTATCAATCAATGGTGAATGTGTTGTGGCAACTGTCTTCAGAACAACAACTAGCCCTCATTCGATCGCACCCCGATCTCGGTAGCCGCCTCAAAATGGCTGAATTCTCAGTACAAGAGCAAGCAGGCGTTGGACTCGATTGTCTCTCTCCAGAACGGTTTGAGAAATTTCAAGCATTCAATCAACAATATCGCGATCGGTTTGATTTTCCGTTTATTATTGCAGTGAGAAATCATACACAAAATAGTATTTTACAAGCATTTAGCGATCGGTTAAACCATTCCTTAGAAGTCGAATTCAAACAAGCTTTAATCGAAATCCTAGAGATCGCAAAATTTCGCCTAAACCTCTTAGTCCCCCTTACCTTTGGCGTAGCCTTCCCGAAGGGCGTAGGGAATTTAGGCGAATCCCTGCGAATTAATGGCGATCGACTTATGGCACGTATTTTTGAATTAGCCAAAATTGGAAAATTATCCAACGGTGGTGTTTGTCGGTTGGCCTTTACAAAGGAAGATATTTTAGCAAGGGATCAAATCAGCCATTGGATGCAAGATGCAGGAATGACGGTGCGGGTCGATGCGGCGGGGAATTTGATTGGTCGATATGCGGGTTCTGGAGAATTAGCAGCACTTGCAACGGGGTCTCATATTGATACGGTACCTGTGGGGGGAAAGTATGATGGTTGTCTGGGGGTGATTGCGGGAATTGAATTGGTTCAAACATTGAAAGATCACGATTTGCGATTGCAGCATCCGATCGAAGTCATTGTGTTTAGTGATGAAGAACGATCGGTAATTGGGTGTAAGGCCATGAGTGGTGGCATTGTAGATGGGCCAGAATACTATGCGAGACTCGATGGCACCCCGATTCAAATTTGTTTAGAAAAAGTGGGTGGTAATTGGGATCAAATTCATACCGCAAAACGCGATCGTAGTGAAATCAAAGCCTTTGTTGAACTTCATGTGGAGCAGGGTAGGGTGCTGGAGTCGGTGAATTGTCCGATCGGCATTGTACAAGGCATTGTGGGGCAACATCGATTTGCGGTCAAAATTACAGGGCAAATGAACCATGCGGGGACAACACCTATGAACGATCGTAAAGATGCCTTGTTGGCGGCGGCGAAGATTATTGTGGCGGTGAATGACATTGCGATCGCGACTCCCGGCGATCAAGTGGCTACAGTTGGCTATCTGACCGTGTTGCCCAATGCAACGAATACGGTGGCGGGTGAGGCGGATTTGCGGATTGATTTACGGGATTTGCACAGTGATAATTTGATTTACTTAATTCAAGAGATTCGGGGGGCAATCGCAGAGATCTCCCTAGAAACAGGAACTCGAATCACCTTTACCGAAATGCTAAATCTTAAACCAACATTGGCGGAAAATAGTATTCAAAGGACGATCGCACAAGTCTGTCAGAATCTCAATTTAGGCTATTTCTATCTTCCCAGTCGGGCGGGACATGATGCACAGGAAATGGGACGATTTACGGCGATGGGAATGATTTTTGTACCAAGTTTAAATGGGTTGAGTCATTCAGAGGCAGAATATACTAGTCCTGAACAGTGTATTCAGGGAACAAATGTTTTACTTCAGACGTTTTTGAGAATCGATCGTTTTATTGTTTGAGGTTTTGTTGGCAGAATTGGAAAATGATATTTAAGATGCCTTTCCGCAAACAACTCCGCATCCCGCGACAAAATCACCGCATGAGTAGCACCTGCCCATCAGGACAAGCATTAATCGGATTAGGATAAGGCGCAGTCGGCGATCGTTTCAGCGCACTCAGTAATCCATTTTTCAAACAAGATTTACCAGAATGGGGCGGACCACAAAGAACAAGCTTAATCATGAGCATAGAAGTAATAATAAGAACTGTAACCTTGTATTTAACATCTCATCCCCTGGAAGACCACCATTCCATTTGTATTTATTTTCGTGATTACATTACAGAACTATTTCGGGAAGGTATTACGCGGCTCTTATGAATGTCCCAGCGACGACCCTACGGTGGATTCTTACCCAGCCATCATGCTGGTGACGGCCTATATTGTGGAACGCAGATTGTGGAACGCGGACTGATTCTCAAACCTTATGAAGTAGACTCGAAAACCACTGAGATGACCGCCTTACCCGCTTTTAGTCAGCAGATAGCCCTGAAGAGTTTCATGTTTGCCTTCGATGTCATGAACACCCAAAAAAACAGCCAAGGTCATCATCAACAGTGAAAACGACTATTTAGGAGCGCTCAAAGGCAATCAATGGGGAGTATTGATGGCTGTCAAAGCCAAATTTCAAGCCCAGGAAACTGTCATACAGGTCAATAAGGGCCATGGCCGGATTGAAAAGCGCAGGGTCACTATTAGTCCGAACTTGAGCAGGATCCCTGATTTCCCAGGACTGAAAACCTTGATTCGAGTGGTTTCAGAGCAGCAGGTGATTCAGAGCGAATGAATTGAAGCTATTACGTCCGAGATCTAAGATCTAACCTAAGGGGAAGATGTTTCACGGATTCATACCCCACCGCTTGTGGAAATTGGGGCCATTGCCCGCAACGTTGCAACTTATATTACGACTACGGCTTCAAAAATATGACTCACGTTCAATGCCATTCTGGATTTAAGCTTAACTTACACAAATACCTTTTTAAAATAAAATAGACATGCTTTAGCCCTGAGAGTCTCAATTATCCTGTCAGATACAGAAAATCTAGTGAAAAGCAAAAAGTTTTTAGATGTTAAGCCTATATTTGTTTTTAGATGTTAAGCCTATATTTGCTAAAGTAATCACGTAGTTCTAATATTCACTTAACGCAACCTGTATGACCGTCTCTCAGCAAAAAGTTTTTTGATAACAGATACTCAACGTGATGCTCTGCTCAGCTATTTACAAGAGCGTCCATACAAAGAAGTAGCGGCAGGAGTTAAGTTTCTTTTGAATGCTACTACCGCTACTTTGAGCGGCTCATCGGAAACTGAAGAGCCAGACCAACCTGCGGTAGGTTCAGAAGACTCTGAACCCTTAGAAAATTCTGAACCCTCAGAAGATTCTGAATAGCTTACTTAAGTAATGTACTATTTCATTTCTTTGGACTATCCAAAAATATGATCTGTTGATCAATCTAGCATTTATTTTTGGATACACATTATTCAAAGGATGTAGGGTAAGTTTCGAGTATTACCAAAAAAACAAATAGGTACTCATACTTTTACGCTTAGAGTAGTGCCTATATTTCCACATGGTTTTAAAATATTACTTTTTGAGAGTGTTCTTCAAAACTATGTTCCGATTTGGTTCAAGATTTAATTCATGTTAAATTAAATCTATGGACTTCAAGCTTACATACCTAAATTTTTAGGCATTTAGATAATTTCATTAAGCAACACTTTGGGAGTTTTCTAATGCAGGGCGCAACGAGCGAGGAGACGTTTTAAGAACTCCAGATCGTTCTTCAACTCTCAGTAGAAACGGCTCAGTCACTACATTAAATATTACCAGATGCTCATTAAGCGAGGCATTACTGGTTGCCGATCACTTTTTTAATCTCTAACGATCGTCTCATTCACCTGACCTTGACCGACATAAACATTTACCAAAATACTATGTTATTACCCTTGAATCTGAATCATTCACGATCTAAATTCAAGGGTAATTATTCTTAAATCTCAGGTTGAACCTGCGATCGAGAGTTATTCGTCTTCAGATTCGTCTTCAGATTCTTCCTCCTCTTCGTCTTCAGATTCCTGTTCCTCCTCTTCGTCCTCGTCAGATTCCTCTTCGTATTCTTCAGATTCAGATTCCTCTTCGTATTCTTCAGATTCCTGTTCTTCAGATTCCTGTTCCTCAGATTCTTCTTCTTCCTCAGATTCTTCTTCGTTTTCAGATTCTAAATCTTCGTCCTCTTCAGATTCATCATCTTCAAATTCATCATCTTCAAATTCATCCTCCTCAGAAGACTCGAAATAGGCTTCAAATGATTCTTCTGAATACAGCGATTCCAAATCACCATATTGTTCAACGTAGTCTACGATCGGCACAAACCCTTCTTCAACGGTATAGACGAGTTGTTCTAAATACACTACTTCATAGGCTTGATATTCCTCCCCCACCATCACTTCCTGGTAAGCACCAGGTGTTTGAATTGCGCGAGCGACTTCGGCTTTCTGACTACTAAAGATAGATGTGCCTTCACCTTGATAACCTTTGGCCTGGATACCTTTGCTGAGATCTTTGGTTTTTTGATCGGCATTGGGAGAGAGAGCGCCTCGGAGCACTAAAGCCCAACAGTCAGCATTTAATTCTGGATTGGCCATATAGTCGTAGGGAATATAGCAATATCCGCCATCTCCCCAATCTTCACCCCAGGAATTCCGAACAATGAAAACCTGATCGGGGTCGGAATATCCCACACAAAGCATGGCATGACCACCATCATGATTATCCTGTTCCACATCGGGCATAGGAACTAATCCTTCTGGACCTGCCTTTTCAAATGAACTAAAAAGTTGCAAACCAAAGATAAAGGGAAAACCACTGGCGAGGCAGTTTTTCATGGTCTGAAGCTCAACCTGAACTGGACAAGGAACAGGATTGAGGGGAAACCCTTTGGCTTCTATATATGCTTCTTTATGGGGCTGTTCTAGAATTTGTTCAGCATCGAAGGGCCATGTTGCTTCTGAACAGACACCGAGTTTTTTCGCAACTTTAGTACAACTGCTGAGATAGGTGCCCTGATCCTTACTCGTATCACCATCCAACTCACGAGCATTGTAATAAATAAACAGACGGCTCACATCTTCATTACTGTTTTTGAGTCGTTTTAATAGGTATTCGTAAGCCCCCGCCATGGCATTCGCGGCACAACTGCTAGTGGCACTTTGGTTCTCAACGGGACTCATGTGAGGCCGTAGGTCGATTTGGGATGGATTTTTAGCCCGATCGTCCTGAAAAAGATCAGATTTAGGTTGTTTACGATCGGCTTGGTATCCCCCTAAATTAAAAGTTTGGCCAGATGCGTTTTGGATGACCGTCGATCGACGAACTTGGCGAAAATGTTTAGGCACTGAAATATCCTTCAGATTGAGAGATAAAATTTATCTGTACCTTTTGAGTGTTCCCTAAATATTTTACGATCGCTCGTCGCGTACGTTTGGATTAAGCAAATTCAGCGAGATTGATTTATTCCACTGCTTCTAATGCATCAAATCCTATAATCTTAACCATCAATTAAACTTGAGTTAGAATAAATACATATCTTGAAACCCATACGCCGATGTCACTTCACCACCAGCAAACTTTTCTAAAAATCATCCTCATTACAAGCCTTACCCTTAGCGGTTGTAGCCCTGAAAAAGCCCGATCGCTTCAAGCCTCTGCCCTCCAATTCCGTAATGAATCTTTAACCGCAATCACTGCGATCGACAGCCTGCGAAAACGCGAACTCGAAGCACCACCGCGCAACGAAAGTGATATTCGACAAACATTCATTTCAAATATTCTCAATTCCAGCATCGATCTCAATAGCCGGAATATTGACCTTGCAATTGATCCCTACCGCGTTCCAAATAGCACCGAATGGGACGACTTTGTACAGGATTTAAAACTTCAATATGAACAATTTGCAGATATTTTTGACAATCTCGATCGTAAACCAGCCGTGAGTCGAGATGAAATGAAAAAAGCTGGAGAACATGCTCGTAAACTTACGATTCAAATGGCACTGATTGCCAAAGCTTTGAGTGATAATCCACCAATATTGACCCAATATCGCACCCGAACCATTGTTAAATTACGCAAAGTTCGCCGAGACTACCAAACACTTCAACTCAATTCAGACAACAATGTAACTCAACGTAAAGCAGATCTCGAAAATCAAACCGGAGAACTGCTAAATGAATGGCGATCGATTCAACAAGATGAACGGATATTACTCGAAACAACCGTCACACAATGTATGCGCGCTGCCACAATGGGCAAACAAGTTATCGAAGCTGCCGAGCACTACGATGATCTCGATATTTCACAACTCAATGGCCTAATCCCAACTCTATTCACCACTGCCAGCAGCTTCACAGGTAAAGACTACAAAACCCTTCAACTTAAAGCCACACGGATCGTTAACGACCTTCAAACCGATCCCCTTTGGAGCAATGTCGCGCTACCATTGATCGATCGCATCAACACCGCCGCCGATCGTCGCACTCCTTCATCTCGTCCCACAAATCCTTAATTCACCATGGCAAATATCACCAATCAAACCTTTCTACAACAAACTGCTGATGTTTTGAGCAATCTTGAAGTGCGCTATCAAGAAGCAAGTTTTGATGAACAAGTTCAGTTGCGAGACCTCCTCGATCAAGCTATGAATAGCTACTCAAGCGCTCGTCTGACGCTATTGAAAAACAAAGTAACATCCACTCCCGCCGACATTGCTAAAATGAATCAAATCAAACGAGATCTCGATCGAGCCATAGATTTTGGCAAGTTAATGACCGTCAGCACCAAACTCGTCAGCTTCCTTACCAGCCGATTCTTTTAGATCGATCGTGGTTAGGAATGAGGATTAAATAGCTGGAAATGAGAATTAAATAAGATCGACAATTTATAGATTCAATTCTTTAGCGCAATTTATTCGCTCGGTCTGTCCAGAAATCTCAGCCTTATTAAATCCTCATTCCTTAGTATCCCCATTTCAGGTATTTCAGCTAGCAAATTCCTAAGAATCAATAAATCTCCCCTATCTTCAGAGTTCCTAGATAAACTATAAAAGCCAAGCATAAAACTCATTCTCGGCCTTGTCTCTAGCCCCTTAGCCCTAACTACACCATGGTTCAAGCCCTTTCCAACCTTCTCTACGTCAATCCCAGCACCGGAAACGACAGTGCGTCCGGATCCCAGCTAACACCCCTTAAAACCATCACCAAAGCAACTCAGCAAGCCACCCCAGGTAGTTCCATTCGCTTAATGCCCGGAACCTATAGTACAGCGACGGGCGAAGTATTTCCCTTAGTGGTGCCCAGTAACGTAACAGTTGTGGGGGACGAGAGCCAGAAAGGAAAAGGGATTCAAATTACGGGTAGTGGTCGCTACTTAAGCGCTAGTTTTGGCGGACAAAATGTCACCTTCAAACTTGAAAGCCTATCCACCTTAAAAGGCGTGACCCTTACCAACAATGAAAGCCGAGGCACAGGAATTTGGATTGAAAGCACCAACCCAACCGTCGTAAATTGTACCTTTGTGAATTGTCAGCGTGAAGGTATCTTTGTAACCGGAACTGCCAAGCCGATCGTGACAGATTGTGTATTCTTCCAAAATGCTGCCGCAGGGATTTCCATTGTTCGCGAGGCCAAAGGTGAATATCGCAATAATGTTTGTCAAAATACAGGATATGGCATTGCTGTGGGTGATAGTGCTGCGCCATTGTTAGTGGGAAATCGTATATTTGAAAATCGATCGGGCATTGTATTATCCCGTGCAGCACGTCCGGTTTTACGAAACAATATTATTGAACGAAATACTGAAACTGGACTCGTCATTCTTGAAACCTGTGTCCCTGACCTAGGAAACCCTCAGGAACCGGGCGGCAACGCAATGCGAGACAATGGCGAAGTTGATTTACAAAATGCGACCAATCCACAAATCACCATAGTTTCTGTGGGCAATCAACTCAATCCCACTCGACTGCAAGGTGCAATAGAACTCCTCGCCAATGAAATCCCCCCCATCAGCACTAATCCACCGATCGTTACTCCACCCGTCACTCCACCCGTCACTCCACCAAAAGTAGATCCACCAAAAGTAGATCCACCCTTCAATCCAGCAGATCCAGAAATTATTGTTGAGCCGCCGATCGATCCGGTAATTGGAAAACCCACGATCGAACCTTCCGATATCCAAGGTCATTGGGCAGAACCATTCATTCAATCATTAATCAACAAACAATTTGTTAGTGGGTTTCCTGATGGCACATTCAAACCCGAAACCGTCCTTACTCGTGCCCAATTTGCAGCCGTTTTAGCAAAGACATTTGATTTACCCGCCAAACGACAACCTTCTACCTTCGCTGATGTGCCGTCTAGTTTCTGGGGTGCCGCCGCGATCGCAAAAGCAAATAGCATGGGCTTTATGGCAGGCTTCCCCGATGGCACCTTCCGCCCTGGCCAAAATCTTACCCGTGTACAAGCGATCGTCGCCTTAGTGAATGGTTTAGGTCTAACGGGTGGCGCATTAAATGTATTATCAACCTATAGCGATCGGACAGGCATTCCCAGCTATGCAATTGAATCTGTTTCAACAGCAACACAACGCGGAATGGTCGTAAATTATCCAAATCTCAAACAACTAAACCCAAATCGGGATATGACCCGCGCTGAATTTGCTGGGGTAATGTATCAAGCATTAGTCGCCATCAATCGAAGCCCTGCGATCGCCTCTAACTATATTGTAAAACCTGATATTGGACTAATTCAATTTACAGATTTAGATTCGCACTGGGCCAAAGACTTTGTATTATCAATGGCAATGCAAGACTATATTCGAGGATATGCCGATGGAACCTTTAAACCCGATGTACCCATCACCCGATCGCAATTCGCCACCATTGCCGCCCGTGCCATCAATCCCCCACCCAGGCGCACCACTCAAAGCTTTAATGATGTCCCGAATGCCCATTGGGCCAAAGATTCAATTGATCAAATAGTATCAGGCGGGTTTCTCGTGGGTGATGCCAGCGGGAAATTCTATCCAGACCAAAAGATGACTCGATTGCAATTAGTGCAAGCCTTAGTCTCTGGGCTATCACTTTCGGGGGGTAACACCGCGACCTTAGCTAAACTCACCGATCGGGCCAGCATTTCAGCAGATGCACAAACAATAGTTGCAACGGCCATTCAAAATCGTATTGTTGTGAATTATCCAGATGTCAACCAGTTCACCCCAAACCGTGAAGCAACCCGTGCGGAAGTGGTCGCAATGATCAACCAAGCACTCAGTCGATCGGGCCGAGCATTAGCCGTGAATTCGAGCTATATTCTCATTTAACCAGATTATTAGTCGGTACCAAAGATCTCGACACCCTAAATCCTCTTGATAAGGGACATAACCAACTAATTTTAACTTAGAACTAATCATGACAATCGACCGCTTCACCGCATTTACAACCATTTCGACAGGTGGAAATCCCGCTGGAGTTTGGATCGGTGACACCTTGCCTGACTCCAAAACAATGCAACAGATTGCAGCCGATATTGGGTTCTCTGAGACAGCATTTGTAATCCCGAAATCAGGTTTAAATCGTACAATTCGTTATTATAGTCCAGAAGGTGAAGTCCCATTTTGTGGTCATGCCACGATCGCGACAGGGGTATATCTTGGCGAAAATCAAGGCGCTGGAGCATACCAATTGTCTACTATTGTTGGCATTGTTCCAGTTGTTGTAGATCAATTAGAAAGTGGCTACTGGGAAGCGGCATTAACGTCCGTTGAACCTCAGCAACGATCGATCGAAAATACAAGTCTCCTAGAAGCATTAGAATCATTAAATTGGCAACTAGATGAATTAGATTTAGCATTACCTCCGAGTTTTGCCTATGCTGGATCATGGCATTTAATTTTGGCCGTTAAAGACTACAATAGACTTGAACGATTGGACTATGATTTCGATCGGCTAAAAGCATTCATGATCTTGCATCAATTAACGACATTACAATTAATTTGGCAAGAAGGCCCCACCCTATTTCATGCCCGAAATCCTTTCCCCGTCGGTGGGGTAATTGAAGATCCGGCAACAGGTTCAGCCGCTGCTGCACTCGGCGGATATCTGAGAGCCATTGAATACCTGCCTGTCCCCACAAAAATTCTAATTCGTCAAGGCGAAACTCTAGGCCGCCCCAGTCAATTAACCGTAGAAATTCCAAACGCAGGAGGGATTGTCGTACGTGGCACCGCTGTTCGACTATGATTGCATTATCCACAAAATGTCTATCGACGCTCCAGTAATTCCCTGGAGAAGCTGGGGCACTCTAGCCCGTAGGTTAGTACTCGATCGCCCCCTTGTTCTATGCGCTTCCAGATCCCCACTCAAATATCTGTGCCCTGCCTACCTGTTCTAGCCCTACTGGCCACAGGTTTAGTAAGTTTTCCCTGCCACGGACAAACCGAACCAAAACCCAGCCCTATTGCTACGCCTACCACCACAGTCAAATCCCCCGTAAAACAGACCAAAGATTGGTGGGTTCCAGGTCTATTAGGGGGCAGCATTTTGGTCGCAGGCGTAGGGGCTGTACTGATGATCAAACGATCGTCGCCGCCCATCACCGAAGCACCTGAACCTATCCTCTACAAACCACCTGAGCCGCAACCTACCGCAACCATTACGGCTTCCACAGCAGAATGGTCAGCCCCAAAACCTTGGCGACCAAACTCCCTAACCACGTCAGTTAATGCACTAGCATCAATTGAGTTAGAAGAATCTAAATTAGAACTCGCGAACAAACTTGATTCAGAAACGACCACGATCGCAACTACGGTTCGGATGCCAAAGGTCAGCGTCATGGATTCACTAGTTCACGAATTGCGAAATTCGGACCCCGCCAAGCGTCAAAAAGCAATTTGGGAACTTGGGCGAACTGGTGACTCACGAGCCGTGCAGCCAATGGTTGATCTGTTGCTCGACTCTGATTCTCGTCAGCGAAGTTTGGTACTATCAGCTCTATCTGAAATCAGTACTCGAACGCTTAAGCCCATGAGCCGTGCGCTTGCGATTTCAATGCAAGATGAAAATCCTGATGTTCGCAAAAATGCCATTCGAGATCTGACCCACATTTACGATAGCCTGACCTGCATTAGCCAACTGCTTAAAAATGCTTGCGAAGACCCAGATCCAGATGTCCAAGATACAGCCAAGTGGGCGATCGGACAAATTAACCGCATCAAATCTCCGCTCATTCAAGGCGCAGGACCAAGTGTGAGTCAACCCGAAAGCTTGAATTAATGTCCTCTAGGATCGCGATGAGTATTCAGAAAGAACGTAAGTGACGCGATCACGATTCCGATGCTAACCCCAAACGGCAGTAAATTAGTTTCCCCATCCCAACTCACCGCCTGTCCCAAAAACACAACACCCAACACAACAACAACCACACTTATTAATCGAGCTTTGAGATCATCAATAGTCCGAATTTCTAGCCATCTGGGGACTTCGATATGTTCATCAATGAAGAGTTCGTATAAACCCAAAGATGTAATATAAAACACGGTTCCCAACAAAAACAAATCAATTACTTCAATCATCGACACCACTAGCTTTTTCGCTACCTTGCTAGAGATTTCACCGTAAGTAATGATTTGAGCTATAGAATTAAATGTGAGAAACCCACCATAAATTAAAATCACGATCGAGGCGAGAAATGAGCAGAAGACCGCAATAATGATGAAAAACCGTCCTCCAGCAATGATTTGAGGGAATTTTTTTCTAGACATAAGTACTTTAGAACAAAATAAGAGCGCCTTCAAATCAAATCATACTTAGTTTTAATCCGATCGGAATTTATCTTAAAAGAATTCGACTCTTTGGGCCGATCGGTGAATCCTGTCTATCTAAGACCACCCGATTCACCTCAAAAAATTGTGGATTCCCATTCAACAATCCAGCCAAATCACTAGGATCAGGCGTTGCGATCGGACTCCCTGGATTGGTCCCTGGATTAGTTGCAGTGTTAGCTGGAACCGTAATACTCAAAGAAACAGGGACGGCAGTAATGCCATAGGAACGAACTGTTACGATTGCAGGGATTTTAGGATTTGTTCCGCGATATTGAGACTGAAAATCGAACACCGTTGGACTCGTACCGCCATTACTCGCACTATAGCGCGGCCCTTGACCTTGGACTTCAAAGGTTCCTTGATATTGTTTTCCCGTGGCTGAATCCGTCACAGTGCCAACGAAGTTTCCTCTCAAAACCAATTCATCTTGAATATTTCCCCATAATTTTACAGGTGCATCATTATTAAACCGTTGAGTGAATTTAAGATCGCCCTGAAGCGCACTAGACGTGAGAATTCCATCGACAGACACAACGGGAATGCCTCGAAAATCTACATAGTATTTACCATTATTACCAACCTGAACCAATGCGGGATTGAAGGATTCAGCAGAATAAACTAGAACTCCATTGCGAAAATATCGACCTTGACTATCGGTATCTACACGAGTGGTGCCAGCGTTGAAATTAGGATTTTTATTAGGTAATTGAACGGTGCCGGAAATAACTCCAGAACTTTTGACAGTGATTTGAGCGGATGCACTTTTATGAATTAAAACCGTGCTAAAGATCGTAAGGACGATCGTATTGATTAATAGTTGACAGAGTGAAGTTTGCATTCGCTGAAATTCCTTAATTGTGAATTGAATAGGTCATTAAACTAGAACTGAAAACTAGCGCGCATAGTTCCAATCATCAATGTGTCATTACTTGCATTATGATTCGGATTTAAAATCATGAGCACCCCCGGCGTAATAGTGATATTGTCACTAATTTTTGCTCGATAAAAAGCTTCGATATGGAGCGTACTAGAAGATTGCCCACCCTGAGTTCCATTATCGCTGAAATTCGGAAAATTTAATCCGTCTGGCAATGTACTTGATGTGATTTTAGGCGGTTGACCTACTAAAATACCGCCGAGATTTCCAGGAATAAACAGATCAGGCAATGCTGAAAACACCATCCAATTAGTCGTTTCTACGGATCCCGTTTGACCTATTGCATTAGAGCTAGTCCAGCCACCCCAAGCCCCGATCGTCCATTTAGGATTAACACGCCATGCCGCAGTCGCCCCGATTGCTTGAGTGGAAGTCGCCACATTATCAACAACCAACGGTGAAATCAATTGCGTATCCCCCACCCCAAATCCTAAAACACCATTGGGACTACGGGAATATAAATAATGCAATCCTACATCGATCGCTTTTGTCGGAGCCAATGAAAGTTGTGCGCCCGCTGTATAGCTACCATTCAAAAAACCACCACTATTCGCATCAGAAGTAACAGCAGGATTTGTGGCTGAATATACACCTTGAAGACTAACGTTCGGCGTAATTTGCCAATCTAACCCAATGCCTGCACTAGTATCCGCCACACTCAAAATAGGATTACGCTGTCCAAACCGAGATAATGCGCCATCGGCATAGCCTTCTAATGGATTGATACCTCGGAAAACATTCTCTGGGTTAACACCAGCCGCTCCAATCACAACGCCAAATTTTTTGGTAATAGGAAAACGATAGGAAAGATCACTAATTAAAAGCTGATTATTAAGTTCAGATTCATAAGCAAGGCGGCCTGTATTTGTCGATAAAATTCCGGCACTTGATGATATGTTTCCGGTTTGTAATCCAGTCAGTAATAGGTCATCACCACGAAAAGAAGTGGCTATTGTGATTTGTGCATTGTAGCCCAGACTTAAATTAGCTTGGCCCGATCGTTCTTTTATGCCATCTTTTGGAAATAGATCAATTCCTATATTATTACTTCCCTGCAATCCCATAACAACTTGCCCATAGAGTTTAGTAGTGGTCGAGAATTGCTGTTTTTCTAGGGTTGCGACTTTACTCTCGAGTCCATTGACTTTACCGCGCAATATTGCCAATTCAGAAGCAAACTGTTGTTGAAGTTTACGCAATGTATTTAAATCTTCGCGTCTTGCCCCATTGCTATTGGCCGAAATCAAATCATTGACTCGATCCATACAAGAATTCAACCCCGCCGCAAATTCATAGCGAGATAAAGCCCGATCGCCTCGGTAGGTCTTGTTAGGAAATCCTGCAATGCAGCCATACCGTTCGACTAAAGATTGAAGCGACTGAAATGCCCAATCGGTCGGTTTTACATCTATCAATTGTGATACGGACGTGACTTGATCCAATGAATCATCGTCTACTGTTGGCAGGTCGATCGCATAGGCTGATGTACCACTGCCATTAACCGCTGCGGCTAATGTGAGAAAGACGATCGTACCCAAGTTGAAAGGTTTCATAAAAAAGTCAGCAATGAAGCAATTAATATTGCCATAAGAAATCTAGATCGGCACAGGGATCTGAACCCCTTAATTCATGGATTTTTAAATTTTGGCAATGTGGGATTTGTTTACGGGAGATATTCAGGCTCTAAAATAGGAAAACTCATAGAGAGCAGGATTCTTTAATGGACTCATTTCTGGTGTTGGATACGGAGGGACGCGACTATTTAAAAGAAATTGCCATTTTTGACGATCGGGGAACGTTGGTTTATCAGGCTTGGGTGAATGAACATCCAGAAAATTCGACTCGGCTCCTCCATACTTATCCACTCAAACAAGTCGTTTCTGAGTTTTTGGCGATCGTTAAGTCTCGTGCAATCGTCTGTCATTATGCCAAGCACGATCGTCAAATGCTTCAAAAAGCCTGCCAGCAATCCCAAATCCGGTTTCCTAACCTAAACTTTATTTGCACAGTCGAACTCGCCCAAACGACTTTTCCCAATTTTGCGAGCTACTCTTTAGAATATTTGAGTAAGAAGCTAAATTTAAAAGCTGATCAAAAAACCTTCAATCCTAGACAAGCCCATGGCGCAAAATATGACGCGCATTTCACCTATCATCTCTATCAAAAAATACTCTCTATGCAGCCCTCTTCTCTGACATTAGCCCTCAAAGCACAACTCAAACAACAGCCCAATCCCTTCGCCAGTAGTCGGGTTGACAATCCATTTCAGGATCATCCAGATCAAAAACAAATTTATCAGCGGGAGTTTGAGCAGCTTAAAGCCGCGATCGGGGATATTTGTCAAGACAAAAACCGCCAAAGTCGAGGTGCAGTGGTAATTGGCGAACCGGGTTCGGGAAAAACGCACTTGATGATGCGATTAGCAAAGGAATTATTAAAAGTAAATCGTCTCTTATTTATTCGTCATCCTAATAATCCTGATGCAATTCTCCATCATATTTATAGTCGTATTCTTGAATCTTTTATTGAAAAAGTTCCAGATACAGGTTACACCCAACTTGAACATCTGATGGGCCATAGTTTTACAAAACTTCTCAGCACCAGCCGTCATATCAATCTGATAAAAATCGATCTACAAATTATTGAAGCTGTGAAAGAGTCACCCCTAAAACTCTATGAACTCGCATCAGAGGGCACTGAAACTAAACGTAAACTATGGAAACATATTGAGAGACGGATTCTAGATTGGTGGGTCGATTCCTATGGTTTTTCGGGCTATGCAACCCAAATTTTGAAAGGAATTATCGGATTTTGTACCTATTCTGATAATCGTCGTAAAGGTATTGTGCAGCGTTGGCTTGCAGGCGGTTCGGTGAGTTTGGAAGATTTGAAGCTCGTTGGGCTGGATGACTGGCAATCAGATATGAGTCAGGAATCATTTTCATTAGAAGCGATCGCAGTTTTTAGTAAGTTGTCGCTGTTGGATGAGCCGTTACTAATCGTATTTGACCAACTTGAAAGCTTAAATTTAGACCACAATAAAAAACTATTACTTAATTTTGGCGAAGCGGTAAAGGAAATATTTACCCATGTCCCTAATAGCTTAATCATTCTAAATCTCTTTCCTAATAATTGGCAGAAGTTTCAGACTGAGTTTAGTCCAGCGGTTGTCGATCGTATTTCACAAGTCCAAGTTGAATTAAGCCGCCCAAATTTGGAAACCCTTGATCAAATTTTACAAGTGCGATTACAAGAGAACCAGATTGATTTATCGAATCTATTCACATCTGACGATCGAGCCGTAATTCTGAACCAGTCATCCATTCGAGCCATGCTTAACTGTGCCGCTCACTATTTCCGCTACCGAGTTCATGATGTGCCGTTACCGATCGGACTAACGACCTTAGAGCCTATTTCTTCCTCTCCGTCAAAGGATTCAGTAGATCAAATACTACCCGATCAATCGATCATTCAGCGACTCGATCAACTTGAGCGCAACATTCAGCAGCTTACTAATATTGTCGAGACAATGACAGGTGGCAATCCGATTCCAAATCCACCGATTCCAAGTTCACCGATTCAGGAGTTTATTATAACCAATCGTATACTCTTACAGAAAGACTATCAAAAACCACAAATTATTACGGATAGTGATGACATTGGTAAATTAACAACAATCGCCCAAGCCTTTAGTTTACTAATTCCCTTAGAGATTGATTATTTGCGATTAGGAAAACGAGTATTACCAGAACATTTGGAACTGATTGGGACACGAAAGGTTGCGATCGGATTCTTGCAAACCGATGGAAGTGGATTCACTAGTCGGATCAAAAACTGGAATGAATTGCTCATCACCGATCGATCGATACAATATCAACTCTGGCGAGATATAAGAGTCCCAGAAATTTCAGGTAAAGTAGGCCGAGGAGAAATCGAGAAATTAAATCACACCCCAAATGGTAGTTTCATCACCATGGAGGAGAAGAAACGCATAGACTTTGAACTAATATACCGATTGATTATCGATATCCAGAATCGCGATTTAGAAATGAGTTTAGAAGATGCAATTCAATGTATTCAAGTAGAGCTAAAAGATTGTTGGGTTTGTCAACTTTTTCAGATCATCCAGTAAAAGCCGATCGTTGTCCCTCTGTGAGGTTTGAACGAAAGTGTCATTACGCAATGCAACTAGCTAATCAGGCTTAACGGAATTTGTCCTTGAGCACTGCTACTCGTTATATTTTTTAACAGGGGAACAAATCTAACCGCAAATTCTTCCACAAACCCGTACAATCTAAAACTAGTTTGAAACTTCGGTTGGTGTTATGGCATCTCGTGCGCTTATTTTTGGTCTCGTCCCTAGCAGTCTAATCGTGTTGCTCTCCAGTCCTGCCGTCCAAGCGCAAGATGTAGAGTTACAGATTGGTATTATTCAGCGCTACGGCGATCGGCCCAAGGATGTCTTAACCCTAAAAGCAGTCCCCGGTGACTTGCTAACGGTGCGCATTGCTGAGCAAGATGGCAAAATCAAAACCCTCACCACCGACACCCTAAAACTCGAAACCACCCTCCAGCCCTTACCCAAGCCCCGCGTTGAAGAACGCCTGATTTTCAGTACCCACCGCAGCTTTGAATCCGCTGAAGAGCAAGCTCAATACTGGAAATCTCGTGGCATTGATGTTGAATTAGCCCAACCCGATCGTTGGCAAGTCTGGGCCAAACGCAGCACCTATAAAACCCCGACCGTCCTTCGTCTGCTTGAAAAAAATCTAAAAACCCAAGGCATCCAAACTGCCCGAATCGAAACCCGAACTCTGGCCGGATTGCCTCGGGCTAGCTTTATCCTAAATGGGGCAAAATATACCCGCGATCAAATCGAAATTACGTCTGGTAAGGGCATGATCCAAGTCGATCGTGACAACGACAAAACCCCCAACCGCACCTTCCCCGGCAGCCTCAAGCTCCAACCCAATGCCTATGGCAACTACAGCTTAGTTAATCTAGTCGCCCTCGAATCCTATCTGCGCGGCGTTGTTCCCTACGAAATCGGTACAGGTGCACCCCAAGCCGCCATGCAAGCCCAAGCGATCATGGCCCGCACCTATGTGTTGAGAAATCTCCGTCGTTTTACCACCGACAACTATCAACTCTGCGCCACAACTCAATGTCAGGTCTACTTCGGCACCAGCGGCGTGACGAACGCAACAGACAACGCCATTACCAGTACCAAAGGCTTAGTCTCAACCTACAAAAACGAACTTGTTGATGCCCTATATTCTTCGACGACAGGCGGGATCACTGCCCCATTTAATGAAGTGTGGCGCGGTAAACCTCGAGCCTATCTAATCGGGAAAGTCGATGCAGTGGCGAATGTATGGAATTTGACGCAGCGGCCTTTGTCGGATGAAAATAATCTTCGAGACTTTATTAAATTAAAAGATGGCTTCAACGAGTCTCAGGAATCTAGTTATTTCCGTTGGCAAACCGAAAGTTCGATCGATGTTCTAACCCGTGACATTAAAGAATATCTGCAAAGTATCGGCAATCCCTTGGCCGGATTTAGACAGATTCAGGAAATTCAAGTTATGGAACGATCGTCCGCCGGACGGGTGGCAAAGATGGGCATCCAGACTGATTTGGGCGTTATTGTTCTTGAAAAAGACGAAATTCTTCTAGCCTTTGAAGCTCCAAATAGTTTGCTGTTTTATATTGATCCAATTGTTGATGCGAATAGTACTTTAAAAGGCTATAAATTTGTGGGCGGTGGCTTTGGTCATGCGGTGGGCTTGAGTCAGTTTGGATCCTATGCTTTGGGCAAACGAGGATTTAGCTACGATCGGATTTTAACGTTCTATTTCCCCGGTAGCCAAATTCAGCCGATTTCACCCCAGATCACCTTCTATCGCGATCCCAATTAATCCTAGTTTTCTAGCGTGCCAATTTTTCTAGTTTACCAATTTAGATTTTGAATTATTACGAATTAAATGGAGTTATATACTTTAGGGGGGAGAAGAAAAAGATAAACTCCTTCTTAACAAAGTTTTAAGATATAAATTCCATGAATTCTTAATGATTAAAACCCTATTTCTATTGGCGGTTTTTGAGACTCTACACAGGGGGGTTCAAAATTCTATTACTTGAGATTGCTTTTGTGATTCTGATGTTAAATGCTTAGCATTACTGGATTTAGAGGCGTTTTTGTAATACCAGATCTATCCGTTTATGAATACTTATCAACGTTAGCTGTAAACCTTTGCAACTTTTATTCAGCCTCTAAGCAGTTACTCAAATATAGTGAGAAGTAATGAGTTTATGGATTGCGGTAGGAGAGACAAACATGGCGTTAGAGCCTTGCACAGAAGTTCCCATTGCAGTTCTTCCGGATTTAAAAACCAGTAATGCATTGACTGATAATAGTAGTGCTGAAAACTTTGTAGATTTGCCTGTCTTGAAAGAACGTGGGCAACGAGAAGTTTTTTGTGGTTTGACGGGCATTGTTTGGCTGCACCGCAAAATGCAGGATGCGTTTTTTTTGGTGGTGGGTTCTCGGACCTGTGCCCATTTAATTCAGTCGGCGGCAGGAGTGATGATCTTCGCGGAGCCGAGATTTGGGACTGCGATTTTGGGAGAACGGGATTTGGCGGGGTTGGTGGATGCGAATGATGAACTCGATCGTGTGGTCGATCAGTTACTCAGTCGTCGCCCGGATATTGGCACCTTGTTCCTAGTAGGATCTTGCCCCTCTGAGGTGATTAAGCTGGATTTGGCGAAGGCTGCTGAACGCTTGAATCATCGGTTCTTCCCCAAGGTGCGGATTCTCAACTATTCCGGCAGTGGAATTGAAACTACGTTCACTCAGGGCGAAGATGCCTGCCTGGGATCAATGGTTCCAGTGTTGCCGCCCAGTCAAACCGATGAACCGCGTTTAATGATTGTCGGAAGCCTGGCTGATGTGGTCGAGGACCAGTTCAAACGGCTCTTTGATCAACTCGGGATCGGCCCGGTGTCGTTCTTTCCGCCGCGTCGTGCTGCGAATTTGCCGCCCGTGGGGAAAGGGACGAAGTTGTTGTTAGCTCAGCCATTTTTAAGTGAAACTGTCCGAGCGCTGATCAGTCGTGGGGCCGAATTGTTGCCGTCGCCCTATCCCTTCGGTATTGAAGGCACCACCGCTTGGTTACGCACCGCAGCCGATGCTTGGACTATTGATCCCGATCGATTTGAATCGGCGATCGCTCCAGCAGCAACCCGTGCCAAGACTGGTTTAGAGCGATACCGACAAGTGCTGAATGGTCGCAAAGCGTTTCTGTTTCCCGATTCGCAATTGGAGATTCCGATCGCTCGGTTTTTGTCCCGTGAATGTGGCATGGAATTGGTGGAAGTGGGAACGCCTTATATCGATCGGTTGCTAATGGCTCAGGAAATTAAATTATTACCCCAAGGGACGATGATTTCCGAAGGTCAGGATGTGGAAAAACAACTCGATCGCTGTCGTGCAGCTCGCCCCGATATTACGGTTTGTGGATTGGGTTTGGCGAATCCGTTGGAAGCGGAAGGCATGGCGACGAAATGGTCGATCGAATTGGTCTTTTCCCCGCTCCATGGCTATGATCAAGCAGCGGATTTAGCCGAACTGTTTGCCCGTCCCTTCGATCGGCGCAGCAGGCTTACTATTTAATCTCTAGCTAATTTCTAGCTGATCCCCAGACTCTCCTAAAGACAACCCTTACCCAGAATCTAGACCTATGGAATTGACCCTGTGGACTTACGAAGGACCGCCCCATGTAGGCGCGATGCGGATTGCAACAGCGATGGAGGGCGTGCATTATGTACTCCATGCGCCTCAGGGTGACACCTACGCAGATCTATTATTTACGATGATTGAACGGCGCGATCGGCGACCTCCTGTCACTTACACAACCTTTCAGGCGCGGGATCTGGGGGGCGACACCGCAGAAATGGTGAAAACTTCGGTCCGCGAAGCCTATGATCGGTTTAAGCCCCAGGTGATGTTGGTGGGGGAAAGCTGCACGGCGGAGTTAATCCAGGATCAAGCGGGTGGCCTCGCGAAGAGTATGGGACTGCCGATCCCCGTAGTGGGTTTAGACTTGCCTGCCTATTCTAAAAAGGAAAACTGGGGAGCTAGTGAGACGCTGTACCAGTTGGTTCGCACCTTACTATTACCCTCCGTTCCAGCACCCGGAACCAAACGCCCCGATCGCGATCCCCAAGTCCGTCCTAAGGCCAACATCATTGGTCCGACTGCGCTGGGGTTCCGTTGCCGAGATGATATTCGAGAGGTGATGAAATTGCTGGCGGAAATCGGTGTGGATGTGAATGTGATTGCGCCTATGGGTTCGACCCCCGATGATCTCAAACGCATTCCCGATGCAGACTTTAATATTTGTCTCTACCCCGAAATCGCGCTCACAACCTGCAATTGGTTGACTCGTAGCTTTGGACAGCCGACCGTGAGAACGGTGCCGATCGGGGTGGGTGCAACCCGTGATTTCATTGCGGAAATTGGCAAGGTGGCCAACATTGATGTCAGTGCGGCATTGGAACGATCGCAGGCGGATACCTTAGGGGCTTGGGATGCAGCGCGATTGAGTTCTGGTGCAGAACCAGGGGCTTCGCGGTTGCCTTGGTATTCACGATCGGTGGACTCGACCTATCTCACGGGTAAGCGCGTGTTTATCTTCGGGGATGGGACTCATGTCTTGGCTTCGGCGCGGATTGCTACAGAAGAGCTTGGATTTACCCTCGTCGGCATTGGCACTTACAGTCGGGAATTTGCGCGGGAAGTGCGGGAAGTCGCGAAAAAACATGGTCTCGAAGCGGTGATTAGTGATGATTACCTTGCAGTCGAGGAAAAGGTCGCGGAATGTGCGCCAGAACTTGTCCTAGGAACACAAATGGAACGCCATATTTCCAAACGCTTGGGCATTCCTTGCGCAGTGATTTCGGCCCCGATTCATGTTCAAGATGTACCCGCTCGCTACTCTCCTCAAATGGGTTGGGAAGGCGCGAATGTGATTTTTGATAGTTGGGTGCATCCGTTGATGATGGGTCTAGAGGAGCATTTGATTGGTATGTTCCGCGAAGACTTCGAGTTTGCAGAAGGTCATATGAGCCATTTGCATACGGCACCCCATACAGAAACCAAAGTCTCCGAAGCACCAAGCATTGAGAATTTGATCTCAGTAGCGGTGGGGGAAACGTCGATCGCAACGGGATCCCGATCGGAATCAACGGCGGTGGCTGAATTGCCGGGAACGCACTGGACCTTGGACGGAGAAGCGGAGTTGAAAAAGATTCCGTTCTTTGTTCGGGGCAAGGTGAAACGGAATACTGAAAAGTTTGCCAGCGATCGGGGTATTACCGCCATTACGATCGATACCCTTTACGAGGCAAAAGCACAAATTGGTCAATAGGCTCAGCAAATCGGCTTTAGTTTATTCAAACCTTGACTCATTTAGAATTCAAAATTAGGAGCTTACGATGGTAGTTTTAAACGCGCATCCCCCTTCAATCACGAAGTGTAACGACAGCGACGGCAGTGTGCAGGTGTTCCAAGATCCCAGTATGAAAATTGAAGGGGCATTGGTGATCGCGGTTTATGGTAAGGGCGGCATTGGCAAATCCACGACCTCTTCCAATCTATCGGCAGCCTTTTCTCACTTAGGTAAGCGCGTGCTACAAATAGGCTGCGATCCTAAGCATGACAGTACCTTCACCTTAACCAAGAAAATGGTTCCTACGGTAATTGATATTTTGGAAACTGTGGATTTCCATTCCGAAGAATTGCAGCCTAATGACTTTATGTTTGAAGGCTACAACGGGGTTATGTGTATTGAAGCGGGTGGTCCTCCTGCGGGAACGGGCTGTGGTGGATATGTTACAGGGCAAACGGTAAAATTATTGAAAGAGCATCATTTACTGGAAGACACCGATGTTGTAATTTTCGATGTTTTGGGTGATGTGGTTTGTGGTGGATTTGCGGCTCCGTTGCAACATGCGCACTATTGCTTAATTGTCACGGCTAACGATTTTGATTCTATTTTCGCAATGAATCGGATTGTGGCTGCCATTCAATCCAAGGCAAAGAACTATCGTGTTCGTTTAGGTGGCATCATTGCGAATCGGAGTGAAGACACGGATCAAATTGATAAGTTCAACGATCGGGTTGGTCTGAAAACCTTGGCGCATTTTCGGACTGTGGATGCAATTCGGAAGAGTCGTTTGAAGAAATGCACGGTGTTTGAAATGGACCCAGAACCGGAAGTTTTGGCAGTACAACAGGAATACCTGAAGTTAGCTAAAGCAATGCTGGATGATGTTACCCCGTTGAGTGTTGAACCGTTGAAGGATCGCGAAATCTTTGACTTGTTGGGGTTTGATTAGTAAGTAAATTTAACACGATCGGTTAAATTTATTCAATTTTTTCATTGGGTTTGGGGCACGGCGAGCTGTGTCCCAACAGATCCGGGTTTCAGAAACTGTAGGGATATGGCTTGCCGTATCCCAAACCTAGCAAGAGTGTTTGAAGTAATTCCCTTTCCTAGTTTGCCAAGTGGTACTCTACCAGCGCCACTAACTTGTCTGTCCATTCTTTCACCATCTCCATCGTTTGCGCTTCCACCATCACCCGAATTACTGGCTCTGTCCCCGACGCTCTCACCAAAATTCGTCCTTTTTTACCCATCGTCAATTCTGCCGCCGCGATCGCATCCACCACAGGCCGACAACTCTGCCAATTGAGACGTGTAGTCCGATCGTCCACCCGAACATTTCGCAAAATCTGGGGATAAGTCTGAAAACTGCCATCCACCAAATCTGATAAATTCCCGCCTGACTGCTGCACCAAATCCGCCATATGCAATGCCGTCATCAACCCATCGCCGCTCACCCCAAAACGCGGACACAAAATATGGCCCGACTGCTCACCGCCCAACGCCGCACCCGTTGCCACCATTTCTGCATAGACATATTGATCACCCACAGAAGCCCGAATCAACGTCCCACCCAGCTTTTCCCAAGCCCGCTCAAACCCCAAATTCGACATCACCGTAGATACGATAGTCGCATCCGGTAATTGTCCCCGCTCCAAAAGCTGCTTTCCCCACAGATACAAAATATAGTCACCGTCCACTGTCCGGCCTTGACTATCAACACATAACGCCCGATCGGCATCCCCATCAAACGCCGCCCCAAAATCCGCATCATGCAATTTAACCGCATCTCGTAAATTCCCTAAATAGGTCGAGCCGCAATTGACATTAATCCGATCGCCATTCGGACTCTCGTGCAGCGCAATCACCTTCGCCCCTAATTTTTCAAACACATCCACCGCCGTCCGAGTCGCCGCACCCCAAGCCAAATCTAGTACTATTTTCAAGCCTACAAATGGTGTTGCAGACTCCTGAACTAACGGCGCAACCAAATCACTTAAATACCCATTCAGTAGCTCCGGCCTATAAACATGTTGTCCCCAAACATTATCGCCGTGGGTCGATTCAATATGCAGATCGCCCCGAATGGCTTGCTCAATGCGTTGTTGTAAATCCGGTTCTAGCTTGCTACCCGTCGCCCCAAAGAACTTAACTCCATTATCTCCCGGTGGATTGTGACTCGCCGAAATCATCACGCCGCCGATCGCCCTAGTCGTACTCGCTACATGGGCCACGATCGGAGTCGGACACATGCCCAAATCCCACACATCAAGTCCCGCCGATGTCAATCCACTGGACAGCGCTGTCGCCAGCATGTCACTAGAATTTCGAGAATCACGCCCCAAAACAACAGGCGCATGGTCTCCAGACACTTCCCGCAGCACTTGCCCTGCCCAATAGCCAACCCGCATTGCCAACGCCGCCGTCAACAAATCACCCGCCTTTCCACGAATCCCATCGGTGCCAAACAGTGCACCATCGGGCAATTCAAGCTGCCCCCAAAGCAAATTCGCCTCTGAATTCGCCTCTGATTGCGGTTTAGGCAAGTTATTAGCATTCACGGTTGATATATTCATAACCAGATTTTATTAGAGTCCCGCTGTGGTCAAAATTTTCTCAAAGTCTACCCAAGATAATCCACGATCGATATAACGGGGAGAATTAGGATTGTATGGACCTTCGAGCCGATCGATCAGCTTAATTTCCGCATTCTCTGGAATCATCGGCACCTCAGGATCAAAGGCCGTGGGACACATCAAGGAACTTGAAAACCCCTTAAAAATAGCGATTTGATCGGGTTCTCCCTGAACCTCGATCGTCACCAAAAGTACCTCGCTTGGATATTGTACGGTGTACTCTTCTAACCGGAGACCTACTGAAACCATGATGTTTTCATCCCTGAAGATCACAACGCCTTTTCATTTGTATCAAAAGACTCGATCCCCCCAAATCCTCCTTGTGAAGGGGGACTAAGAGTTGAATTCTAGTTCCCCCTTATTTTTCTAGTTTTCCCTTATTAAGGGGGCTAGGGGGATCGGGTCTCAATCATCACAACCTTTGGCTTTTCAAACATCCTCTTAACTCAAAGCCGATCGTTTGCGCTTATTAAATCTGACCAACAAGAAATAAGCCAAGTAAGCGACATAAACCCCAAGCCCGACCATCCCAATGCCACCGAGGAACCAAGCTGTCGTTGTCGGATGGAACATTTCCTTAAACCCGAAGGGCGGCTGCATCCACAAATAACAAAGCGGCTCACTACTGGGGTTCAACACGGTCACGCTGGGTAAAAACGCACATCGCAACACCGGAAGCTGGGCAATCGCCCCAATCACACAATAGGCAGTCACCGCCCAGCGCCAGCTCAACAGACTAGATTTAAGTGGATTATTGGCTTGGTCTTCTAGAGATTCATTAATATCCACCCAGAACCAAAGTGCAATCACAATGAGTAACCGTGCCAGCCAGCCCGTTACAAACCCAACGGGCATCGCAGCAATCAGCAAATAAGCGCTAATTGCCAATAAGCTAGATACCCGCCAATAAATCACCATCAACGCAGCAATCGGTTCATTTTGCTTGATGAATGCACTTGCTAAAAGCCCTAACGGAACCAAAACGGTCAGCAGGACTGCCAGCCTGTAATCAGTCCAGACTAATGAAGAAATCCAGGGTGCCATGGTTAGAGCTATAGATATAAACGGTCTGTAACATACCATTGTTAAGCAGTACTGGCATAGCATTCAACCGATCGCAACACTCCGACACAATTGCTCAAGAGTTATTTACAGATTACTCACCAATTAATCACGAGTTACTCAAGCCGATCGCATTCCCCTAAAAAACAAAACACACCCAGAGTTCATCATCGTTAAATCGATGTAACTTCGGGTGTGTTCACCATTAGAATTGCCCTAAATCAGGCAAATCGGCTAAGTCAGGCTAAAACGGGCTAACTTTCGTAGACTCGGCACTCAACAGCATCTGGATTGGTGTCACAGTACACATTGAATTCGGTCCCTGTTTCGTTTTCACGTTGGTGAGAGGCTTCGGCTTGCAGTTCTTCAACGGCATCCCAAGCTGCTGCACATTTCGGTGAAGTCGCACCATCAATGCCGCAGGTCTCGCGAGCATTCTCACGTTCCGCTTCAATCTTCTTTTCTAGTTGCTCATTCTTGCTCATAGCGTTGCTTCCTTCACTCTTCTAAAGACCGTATTGTTGGGTGTCGGCTCTTGACGACTTTTTTAGTGTACCCCGCCTTCTCTAAATCAGTAGATCGAGGAAACCGTCTAAACGATCGGTAGGGCAATCCCTTACACTGAGTAATGACTATTCTTGATGGATGAATGGACGACCTGTTAGATGATCGGCCCTAAAATTTCCTTTGATATTTCAGAGGGCTTATGGGTTCACTGAAGTCGTCGCTGGGTAAGGATCTTAGCTGATAACTAGCTGCTATCTATAGTGTGATCCCAAGCCCAATACTTTAGATGTTCTGTCCTGATCCCCGACAAGGGTTACCATTATTATTCTTCGTAATGTGTGGGCGATCGCGTTAAAATTCTTAAGACCTTCTTAAACTCTTTTTTAAACTCCACAAATTCTTTTCTCAACTGATTCTATTGATGAGAATTCTTTAAGCAATGGTCTCAACATAATGATAGCTCTGCAAATGTTCTGATTATCTCGTCTCCCCGTTCCTGCCACTCATTTTTGGATCCCACGCGTTATGGACTCTGTAACTATCTCTTCTAAATGGGTTAGCAGCCTCTCCAATAAAGTCTCCCTAGAGGCCGCACTTGAAGACGTTGTTGATCAAGCCTGCGCCCAGTTAGAAGCTCCGGCAACTCTGGGTTTCATCTATGTGTCATCCGCCTTCACCAGCGAATACTCGCGCTTGATGCCATTGCTAACTGAGTTGTTGCCGAATGTTCCATTAATTGGCTGTAGCGGTGGTGGGATTATTGGGACCCAAGCCGATCGCAATATTCAAGAAGCCGAAGATGAAGTGGCCATTAGTTTAGTGTTGGCTTATCTGCCGGAGGTGACGGTTCACCCCTTTCATGTCGATACCGATCGGTTGCCGGACCTTGATGGGTCGCCGGGAGCTTGGTCTCGATTAATTGGCGCGGATCCAGCTCAGTCGCCTTGTTTTGTCTTGCTGTCGGATCCCTTTTCCCGAGGCATCAAAGACTTTTTGGCAGGTCTCGACTATGCCTATCCCGGTACCCCGAAAATTGGCGGTGTTGCTAGTTCTGGTATTGTCAACGGTTCCGTTGGGTTGTTTTGTCACAAGCGCATGTATCGCGAAGGCACAGTGGGGTTTGCGTTGAGCGGCAACTTAGAAATGGAAACAATCGTGGCCCAAGGTTGTCGTCCGATCGGGAGTGCTTTCCGAGTGACGGAAAGTGAGCGCAATATTGTGATTAAAATGTCACCGGAAGAAGAATTTAGCAGTCGTCTTAGTCCTTTGGAACAGCTTCAAAACTTGGTTCAATCGCTGGATGAAGATGACAAGCTATTGGCCCAGACTTCGCTGTTTGTGGGCGTGGCCCAGACCGAATTTAAGATGTCGCTGGGGGCTGGGGATTTTTTGGTGCGAAATTTGATGGGCTATGACCCGAAAGAAGGCGCATTGGCCATAGGCGATCGGATTCGTCCGGGGCAGCGACTTCAGTTCCATTTGCGAGATGCGGCGACCTCGGAAGAGGATTTACGATCGTTGCTCAAGCAGCATCAAGATGGCTTGTCGGACAAACCGGAACCGATCGGGGCATTGATGTTTGCTTGTTTGGGGCGCGGCGAGTCGCTGTATGAAGAGAAAAACTTTGATTCCCAGTTATTTACCGAAGCACTGGGGTTGATGCCGATCGCTGGTTTTTTCTGCAATGGTGAAATCGGGCCTGTGGGAGACAGTACTTATCTGCATGGATTTACGTCGGTGTTCGGCATTTTCCGTCCTAAACATACGCCCAAACCTTAAAATGAGAGTGCTGTCAAATTATTGAACTGGAAAAACCGTGGGATTTAAAGTAGGACTGTTGGGACTCGGAACCGTAGGTGCAGGCACCGTTCAGATTCTGCAAACCCCCGACCAGCGTCACCCGCTGTTAACGGAACTCGAAATTCATAAAGTGGGGGTCCGATCGTTATCCAAAGCCCGTGAGGTGAGTTTGCCCAGTAGCATTCTGACGACGGATTTGGCTTCTATTGTGAATGATCCTGAAATTGACATTATTGTTGAAGTTATGGGGGGCATTGAACCCGCTCGTGAATTAATTTTGACGGCGATCGCCAATGGAAAACACATTGTCACGGCAAACAAGGCGCTGATTGCTAAACATAGCGACGAAATTTTTAGTGCAGCGGAAAAGCATGGCGTGTATGTGTTGCTTGAAGCGGCAGTGGGTGGCGGGATTCCGGTGATTGAGCCGTTGAAACAATCACTATGTTCTAACCGAATTCAGAGCGTCATGGGCATTATCAATGGCACCACTAATTACATTTTGACTCGGATGGTGAATGAGGGGGCAGAGTTTGCGGATGTGTTGGCGGATGCGCAACGCCTTGGCTATGCCGAAGCAGATCCGACGGCAGATGTGGATGGGGGCGATGCGGCGGATAAGATTTCGATTTTGGCGGCGTTGGCCTTTGGTGGACGGGTCGATCGATCGCAGGTGTCTTGTGAAGGCATTCGTGAGGTGGGTCGATCGGAGATTGTTTATGCGGAGAAGTTGGGGTTTGTGATTAAGCTGTTGGGCATCGCAGAACGATCGAACTCTGCACCGAATACTCTCGCCGTCCGGGTTCATCCAACGCTGTTGCCTAAAGCTCATCCGTTGGCGAATGTGAATGATGTCTACAATGCCATTTTGGTTGAGGGCGATCCAGTCGGACAGGTGATGTTCTTCGGGCGGGGTGCGGGTGCGGGACCGACGGCGAGTGCGGTAACGGCGGATTTATTGAATATTGCGGCGTTGCTTAAAGTGGATCGTGATTGTGCTAAGCAAGCAGATGGGACGCCACTTTTAGATCCGCTTTTGGCTTGTGCTTACCGTCAAGAGTTTTCGATCGCGCCTTTGGAAACTTTAGAATCTAAGTTCTACGCAAGATTTTTGACCCAAGATTTGCCGGGTGTGATTGGTAAGTTGGGAACCTGTTTTGGTGATCATTTTGTCAGTTTAGAATCAATTGTTCAGGCCGATAAGCGCGATGGGTTAGCGGAGATTGTGGTAGTCACTCATGTGGTTAAGGAAGGGTATTTCCGATCGGCTTTGGCAGAGATTGAACAGATGAATGTGTTATCTAGTATTGCGAGTGTATTGCGGGTATTGCCGAGCTAGGGTTTGATGTCTCAATTTGAACTTTAAATTTGAACTTTAAATTTGAATAACGATCGTGCTTTTTCGGGAGTGCGATCGGTTTTTTTGAATGAAAATTTGAATTAACGAAGCTTAGAAGGACGATCGGTTTCTTGAAAAATCCTATTCTTGGATGGCATAGCACTTGATCTTGATCACTCATTTTAAACCGTCAAATTTACGATGAGATCGATAGTTAGATTAGAGAACGATCTCATCGCAAATGACTACGATCGGACCGATCGAAACATACCAAATTGACATAGCCCCTGACCAAACGCAAGACGCATCAATAGTAGCGTCGGCACTTCCCGCAATGATTTCACAAACCCCGGAATCCCGAACCTAATTAACCCCGCCGGACGCACAACTCCTTGCCAAATCGAATCCAACCACGACGGCAACGTCTCACTCGTCCAATCCGCTGTCGTCACTGTACCCGGCTGAGACAGACCTGTTTCCGCCAACAACTCCGCAAAACGTTCAATACTTGCAAACTCGGGATGCGCCCATTGATCCAAAAGCTGCTTCATCACCCAACGCTCCCACAACACCAACGGCTTCTTGCGCGCATCTCGTTGATTCCAATCCGCCACCACCAGCACCCCACCCGGCTTTAACACCCGCATTAACTCCCGCGCAAACCCGAGCTTATCCGGCATATGTGGACCCGCCTCAATGCACCACACCACATCAAAACTGCCATCCGCAAAGGACAAATTCATCGCATCATCCCGCTGAAACTTCGCCGTCACCCCCGGTGGAGTCAACTCCGTGGCCCGCTGAACCTGTCCCGGACTAATCGTAATTCCCGTCACCGCAAACCCATATTCCCGCGCCAAAATTCGACTGCTTCCACCAATTCCACAGCCCACATCCAAAACCGTCGTACCCGCCGCGAATCGATCTAATCCTCCCCACTTCACCATTTCATGCACAAAATCCGACTTCGCCGCCAGAAAATCCTTGCGGCCCACGGGGTTTCCATAATGCCCAAGGTGAATATGCTCCCCCCAGTAGAATTCTAAAATCCCATCCTCTGTCCACTC
>JANXNM010000473.1 GCA_025354065.1 Synechococcales cyanobacterium 340R_concoct_173_sub
GGGTCTTGAGCTAGATCTTGACTAAATTTTGGAAACTTAGTTGCCATGTCTTAATAGTCCTCCAGGCTCTTCAAAGTGATAGTGAACGAGCAAGGAAGAACGCCCACGTAGTGGCGATTCCACCCAGCAGATAGTGAGCTACACCCACAGCACGACCCTGAATAATACTCAGAGCGCGAGGTTGGATTGCAGGAGCCACTTTCAGCTTGTTATGTGCCCAGACGATTGACTCAATCAATTCTTGCCAGTAGCCACGACCGCTGAACAGGAACATCAAGCTGAATGCCCACACAAAGTGCGCGCCCAAGAACATGAGTCCGTATGCAGAGAGAGCAGAACCGTAGGAATTAATTACCTGAGATGCTTGCGCCCACAGGAAGTCACGCAACCAACCATTGATGGTGATGGCGCTTTGAGCAAAGTTGCCGTAAGTGATGTGATTCACTGTTCCATCGGGTGCGACAGTTCCCCATACATCGGATTGCATTTTCCAAGAGAAGTGGAAAATCACAATGGAGATGGAGTTGTACATCCAGAACAGACCCAAGAAGACATGGTCCCAACCAGAAACCTGGCAAGTACCGCCCCGTCCGGGACCGTCACATGGGAAGCGGAAACCCAGGTTAGCTTTGTCTGGGATCAGACGTGAGCTACGAGCGTATAAGACACCCTTCAGGAGAATCAGCACCGTGACATGAATTGTGAAGGCATGGATGTGGTGGACCATGAAGTCCGCTGTACCCAATGCGATCGGCATCATTGCAACTTTTCCACCGACAGCGATTGTGTCGCCGCCAAAAGCATAACTTGCCGTTCCTAAAGCGTTAGGAGCCGTTCCGCCAACGGTAGCCGCTGCGGTGTGCAGACCTTGAATCCACTGAGCGAATACAGGCTGCAATTTGATGGCGGTGTCTGAGAACATGTCCTGAGGACGGCCCAGCGCGCGCATCGTGTCGTTGTGAATGTAGAGACCAAAGCTATGGAAGCCAAGGAAAATACAGACCCAGTTTAAGTGAGAGATAATTGCATCTCGGTGACGTAGCATGTTATCCAACACGTTGCCCTGATTCACGACAGGATCGTAATCGCGGACCATGAAGATTGCAGCGTGGGCTGCGGCTCCAACGATTAAGAAACCGCCAATCCACATGTGGTGTGTGAATAAAGATAGAACCGTACCGTAATCTGTTGCCAGATAAGGGTATGGAGGCATCGCATACATATGCTGAGCAACAATGATCGTGACAGAACCTGCCATCGCCAAGTTGATCGCCAGTTGAGCGTGCCAAGAGGTGGTCAAGACTTCAAACAGACCCTTGTGACCGCGTCCAGTGATCATCAGAGGATCAGGGCCGTTTGCTTCAAGAATTTCTTTGATGCTGTGACCGATACCCCAGTTGGTGCGGTACATGTGGCCTGCAACGATGAACATCACGGCCAAAGCCAAATGATGATGCGCCGTATCAGACAACCACAGGCCACCAGTAACAGGGTTCAGACCACCTTTGAAGGTTAGGAAGTCTGCATACTCACCCCAGTTCAGCGTGAAGAAAGGGGTCAAGCCTTTCGCGAAACTTGGGTAGATATCTGCCATCAACTGAGGGTTAAGGATGAATTCATGAGGCAATGGAATCTTGCCAGCCGGAACGCCTTTGTCCAACAGTTCATTAATGGGGTTTGCGACGTGGATTTGATGACCAGCCCAACCGAGCGAACCCAGACCAAATAGGCCGGATAAGTGGTGATTAAGCATGGATTCCACGTTCTGGAACCACTCCAGTTTAGGAGCGGCCTTGTGGTAGTGGAACCAGCCGGCAAACAACATCAAACCAGCCATGACCAATCCGCCAATTGCGGTGCAGTAGAGCTGATAGGAGTTTGTAATACCTGCGCCGCGCCACATTTGGAACAGACCAGAGGTGATCTGAATCCCGTGGAACCCGCCTCCCACGTCTGCATTCAGGATTTCTTGACCGACGATCGGCCAGACTACCTGTGCACTGGGCTTAATACTTAGCGGATCCCCTAACCATGCTTCATAGTTAGAAAATTTTGCCCCGTGGAAATACATTCCGCTGAGCCAGACAAATACAACTGCCAGATGGCCGAAGTGAGCGCTGAAGATTTTACGTGATACGTCTTCTAAGTCAGAAGTATGGCTGTCGAAGTCATGAGCGTTTGCGTGAAGGTTCCAAATCCAGGTTGTGGTTTTTGGTCCCTTGGCTAGGGTGCGATCGAAGTGACCCGGCT
>JANXNM010000501.1 GCA_025354065.1 Synechococcales cyanobacterium 340R_concoct_173_sub
GCAAAATTTCTCTGAATTTGGAGTTTCTACTTATGCTACATATAGCTTCCAGCCTATAGCGATAAAATCTGTCTGTAAATATTAGATCTCGTCTAATTATGAAGATTAATCAATTCTTAACAGATGTTTCCAAAGCCTTTGCCTGATGATAGATCTCTGGTTTTTTTCTTAGACTGGCGGATAGCGGCATCAAGGTCCGATCGTCTAACTTCCCTCATCGTCTTGCTCGTTGTCGTGTTGCTGCCCTCATTCACAATTAAAGAATCACTTAAGTTAAGCGTCCAAAATCTGAATAATAGTTCGATAACTGGTATTTTCTCTGGAAAAACTTGAATACTTTGTAAACTACCTATCTCTTTAGCTACGTCTTCAGAGGTAGAAAAGATGAAGATCGCAGTTTTTTCTCCAACAGATTGTGTACGATGGAGTAGGGTACTTTTAATCCAAGCGCCTGATGCATTTTGGATTAGGTAGTAATGAGAATGACTGAGATTGGCATTAACCCATTGGGCCAGGGCGATCAAGACACTCTCCACAACTTGTTTTGTCCCATCGTCTGTTGGGCCATTATCAACTAGTGCTTTAATTTGTGATGTCAAATCCATCCTTATCTACCATTCAGTAGGTTGTGTATTGGTTATACACTGTTTAATTTAACCCTCGTCATCACGTCTTTAAAACCCTTTCCAGACCTATTTCTGAGGGTAGCCTCTTGACCTACCAAACCCTATCTACTGTGGGAAATATCTGCCAGAGCGTGGATGTAATCTATCAGTTATTGCTCGGAGAATTCAAACAAGCTACGACCAAATCTGAACGATTCTGCGGCGATGTTGCCCAGAGATTGAGTGATGAGGTTGGGCGAATTTGTCTTGAGAGTCAGCGAATTCAAGACTCTGGAGAGGTCGATACTTGGGCAGTCATGTTGGCCCGCCATCGCCTCGATCAGTGCCTTCACTACTACAAACTTGGCTCAAAACGGGGCCGGGTCGATCTCCACAGTACCCTCAGCGCCGTGATTTACCGCTACATCACCGCTTCGAAAAGCAACCAAAGCTACCAAGCTCGGCTCACTTTAATTGAGGATTTCTTACAAATTTTTTACATGGAAGCGCTCAATGCTTTCCGGCGTGAAACTCAAGTTGGGCCTCAGTACCAACCCCGATCGCTTCTGCAATTGGCCGAGTATATGGCCTTCACTGAACGATATGCAAAACGCCGAATTCCATTGCCCGGTCGTCGAAATCAGCAGATCATTATCCTCCGTGCCCAGACGTTTTCTCAGCAGCAACCCAATGAGACCTTAGTTGATATTGAGCGGGCGGCAGATGGTGGCCTGAATGAAAGCGAAGATGCCTATGGTTTCGCGTCGATTCAGCAATTACGTGAGTTGATGGTATCCCAGTCGCTAGAGCCATCAGAAGACGGCCTGAGAGAAAATGTTGTGCGTGAGTTGATTGCGTATTTAGAAGAGCGTAAACAACAGGATTGTATCGACTACTTTACGCTGCGGCTTCAGGATTTGCCCACCAACGAAATTGAAGCGATCTTGGGAGTAACGCCTAGGCAGCGAGATTACTTACAGCAGCGATTTAAATATCACTTGGTTCGATTTACTTTTACCCATCGTTGGGAGTTGGTGCATCAATGGCTTGAAATCGATCTAGAGCATCATCTGGGCTTATCTCAAGTACAGTGGGATACTTTCAACAAAACAATCACTTCCCAACAGCGCAAAATTTTGGCGCTAAAACAGGAAAATCGATCGGATACGGACATTACTCGCCTAGTGGGTTGTACGCCAAATCAGTTACAGAGACAATGGTTTAAGCTTTTGGAACAAGCTTGGGAGTTACGAAATTCCCAACCATCCGGAGCAATCCCAACACAGCAGGAATAAGGACATATCACGATGGATTTTGACTCAGAAGATATTCAAAAAACCTTTTTAGATTTGATCCGCCCTTGGGATGCTGAATTAAAAGGCTCTTTGGTTGTGCCCCCGGTTCCGCCAGGGGTTTCGCCAAAGAGTGATGGGTCTGAGTCGGCTTCGATCGTCCCCGTAATCCCCGAGAAATTTACCCCCAATTCAGGAGATATACCTGCTGTGCAAGAGCGTTTTGAAGCGTTGTTAAAAAGTCGCCTTTCCCTAGAAATTGAACAGAATCCCCCCCTTTTTCCTTGGGAAGATGAAGTTCTAGAGTATCAGTCCGATCGGGTTGACAGT
>JANXNM010000534.1 GCA_025354065.1 Synechococcales cyanobacterium 340R_concoct_173_sub
TGGACCGTAATATTCTAATAAATCCGTATAGGTGTAGGCCAAAATATAGGCTGGAGCCGCCAACGGGAGCAACAACGCCCACTGAAATAGCGATCGGCCCCGAAATTGACACATCGTCACCAGCCAAGCGCAAGTGGTTCCGACGATCGCCACGCCTGCACCCACGCCCACCATCAGAATCAGAGAATTAAGAATATATTCCCCTAATACTGTTGTAATCAAATGTTGCCAAACCGCTCCTGTATCTGAAAAAATACTGGTCAAGACCGAAACTAACGGCAACATCATTAATAGTGCTAATGAAACAGTTGCGATCGTCCAAATTGAGAAGAGTTGAGGGTTGGACGAGACTTGGGCGAGGGAGGTTGTTAGTTTACGAACCATAGGATTTATAATAATGAGACGTAGATTCAATTAGCTTTATCTTCCCATGTCTGACCCAACGATCGTTCTTAAAATCAATCAAATTTCTAAACAATTCGATCGAACGTCCCCTCCTATTTTAAATCAGGTCTCTTTGGAGTTGCAAGAAGGCGAAATTTTGGGGCTTTTGGGTCCATCTGGATGTGGAAAAACGACACTATTGCGACTGGTTGCTGGATTTGAGACGTTGAATTCAGGCTCAATTGAGCTATCGGGGGAATCTATTGCAACATCTGATAAATCCATCGCACCGGAACATCGAAATATTGGCATGGTGTTTCAAGATTATGCGCTCTTTCCCCATTTAACGATCGCTCAAAATGTCGCTTTTGGCCTTCAGAAAACAAGCCGAAAACGATTTTCGGCCATTCAGATTCAAGCGTTGTCTCAAGAGTCGATTCATCGGGTAGGGTTATCTGGTTTAGAAGCGCGTTATCCCCACGAATTATCAGGAGGACAACAACAGCGGGTCGCGTTAGCACGAGCATTAGCACCTCAACCTGCGATAATTTTGTTGGATGAGCCATTGAGTAATTTAGATATTCAAGTGCGGTTACGACTACGACAGGAAATCCGATCGATTCTTAAAACGGCGGGAACGTCAGCAATTTTTGTAACGCATGATCAAGAAGAAGCCCTATCGATGTGCGATCGGATTGCGGTGATGAACCAAGGAAATTTAGAACAAGTTGGCACCCCAGAATCAATTTATCAAACGCCCACATCCCGCTTTGTAGCTGATTTTGTAACGCAAGCTAATTTTATTGAAGCAACGTTTCGATCGGGATTTTGGCACACAGAAATTGGTGAGTTTGAGACGATCGGAGCCGTTGCGAATCCTGATAAAAAATCTCAAGCGACCTTAATGATTCGTCAGGAAGATGTAAAGATTAAACCGGACGATCGAAGCAATATTGTGATTTGCGATCGTCAATTTTTAGGCCGTGAATATTGTTATGAATTGGTTCTACCTTCTGGTCAGATACTATTAGCGACTTGTCCGATCGGCGAGAAATATGAAGTGGGAATTGGGGTTACGATCGAGATTGAGACTACTAAGATTAGCGCTATTTAATCTCTCTAAAGAACACCGCCCAAAGCAATAATTTGGTTCTCATCTTTGAATATTACATTAACTTTATTACCTGCTACAGGGGGAAGTATGAAATAAAGATATTTGTTTGTTTTATTGTCTTTAATTCGATAGCCTACAATCTGACTTTCCGTAGGTCGATCGCCCGCATCTTCCGGTGAAGCGGTATCATTTATTTCTTGATGTTGGTTTCCAAACTGCTTCGCTAAAGTAGCAAGTATTTTGTCCTGTGGTGCAGAAACTTGACTACATCTTGATTCACC
>JANXNM010000544.1 GCA_025354065.1 Synechococcales cyanobacterium 340R_concoct_173_sub
AGTAAGGGAATTTGTATCAGTCGAAATCGGAATTATCCGAGACATGTATAGCTATCAATATATGACCTCTCAAAACACCTTAATTTTTCGCTATGACAATACGCCACACCACCAGAAACTTAACTTAACAACTTTTCCACACCACAAACATGATGGGCAAGAAAAGAACGTTATTGCTTCTGATGCACCAATGATTTGGGATGTTTTATCTGAAATTCAGCCCCAAACTTAATCCTATCGAGATTGCCTGTAATCTAGAAAGAAGCACGGTTTTATTTAGGCTGAATTTCTAATTTTCGATCGCAATATCCACAACAAAATACTCAAAATCCGATCGATCGCCAAAATCCCTAGAAATGCTCTAGTTGGACTACTTTCTTCGATCGTCTCAAAGTACCGCCATTTTTGATTTCACGAACGTTTCAATGATTTACCGATCGACGATTTCAGATTTGATTTGAACCGATCGTATTTTTGGAAAACAAACCGATCGTTTCGATAAAAGTATCAACCGATTAGTCCGAGCCGAGTCTCGAAATACAATGAGTTTACGATCGGTAAAGAGGCCGGGGCGATCGTAATTCTAAGACGTTAGACGAAATGCCAATGAAAGACGACATTCATTCCGGTGCAGCGGAGTTGTTATGTAGCGGCTTAACTCACCTTTTTATTTAAGCAAGAAGTACTAAATGTGCGAATGATTTCTGCAAATTGTTGATTGCACTCCATTAGTACCATATGCCCTCCTGGGGATATTACGTTTAGTTCTGCTTGAGGTACTTTTGCACAAATGTGTTTGCTAGCAAATGGTCGCGTAGCGATATCGGACTCACCCACGACAACTAGCGTAGGAATAGAAATTGTAGGTAACGTTGCTGTCTCATCAAACTTAAACATCGCCAGAACACCTCGTGCCAAAACTCCTGGTGAAGCTTTGATGCCGATTAAATTGGAAAAATTAAGCTGTCCCCGAGTCTCTGTACCTGTGAAGCCAGAGAGTTCAGTTGTGAGCAGCGTTGAACCATTCAAGTAGCTTAACCAGCTTGTAATCCATAGTAAGGGAGAGAGGGCGATCACCAAGTGAAGCAAGGGTTCTAACAAGGGCTTTTGCAATGCCAGCAACAGCTTACTAAGAACAGCAGTTTTGAGCGGATTGGTATACGTTCCATCGACAAGGATCAAGCCAGCGACTTGCTGTCCCAGTTGTTCTGGAAACAAGCGGCAGAAGGTCAGCAGGATCATAGCTCCTATGCTGTGGCCCAGTAAAATAGCGGGCTGATCTTCGACTAGGGCTAACACTGCCTTTAGGTCATGGGCATACTTTTCAAGGGAGTAGTCCCGGTTATTCGGCTTTTTGGACTTGCCTAGACCAGGTAAATCCCAAACAACCACGCGAAACTGATCTATGAGTTGCTTTTTAGCGTAATACCAGACTGTGCTATCGGGACCCCAACCGTGTGTCAGGATCAGGGTTGGAGCGTTCTCAGGTCCATAAAATTCGACTTGAATTTCGCTACCATCTGGTCGGACTAGACGCTGAACCCGTTTGCTGCGAAGCGGGGTAGGTTCATCCCGTCCAGGACGATGGAGTAGCAAAATGGGCAGAAAGCCCAAAAACGACCACAGCAATAATCCTATGCCAAGATATAACCAGCGATCGTCGACCAAATCGCCCCTGTAGTATTGATGGAGAATGTAAGCTCCACCTGGAATAAGGAAAATTGTCACCAGAGATGACAGCAAACGCAACAAAAAATCGAGAGGCATGAACATAGCGCGGTTTAACCTTCTGAAGCAACAAGTCAAGTTGAATTGAGATTAAAGATAAGACCGAACTAAGCGCAACCCTCTAAAGTTAGAATAAGACTTTCCTCAAACAGACATTGTTGGGGGTACATTCCACCTCTATAGGGTTGTTCGATTGTGGTGTAAACGTCTCGATCACACGGCAAAATACACACACTACAACATGCACAATTGGGATGTATCCGATTGCTTAGGTGATTGGGCTGAGGTCTGAACAGATTTGCCAAGTAGGAAGAGTAAATTAAAGTCTTATCGTGTTACTTGGTAATGCCGCACACGATGCACCATTTAACTTATTACACGATCGACCTTTTCATTCTGAGGTGGTGATACTTCGTAAAAAGGTAGGGGCGATCGTAATTCCAAGACGTTACACGAAATGCTAAATGAACTAAATCTAGAAATACGTTTTTCTTTTCGGACGATCGGCATAGCGGCAAAACGCAGAGGCGGCAGATAACCTCGAACTCAGTACCAGAGGCTTTCAACCGTCCGCTGCCGTGAAGTGTTAGGTTGCAGACACTAACGCCGTAACCATGATTTCACCTCTTCAATACTCCTTGTCTTGCCACCTAAATGGATAATGGCATGACAATTAGGACAAACTGGGCGAAGGTCAGCAATTGGATCAACTTCGTACTCTTTCTGAACTTCCGATAGTGGTTTTAAGTGGTGCACATGAATAAATCCTTGTGCCACTGACCCAAACTTTTCTTCAAAGTTGAAACCACAAACACAACAACTCGTACCGTAATACTCAATGCAACGCCTGCGGGCTTCAGGATTGCGCTCATAGGAATTAATAGTAACTTGGCAGACTGAACCCTCAACTAACTTTTGATCGTCAGAGACCTCTTCAGAAAGACGAAAACTAGAGACAATACTTAGTCGCTTTTGGGCAACGGACAATTCCTCGCTAGTAAAAAGAGATGACCAAGGTTGGCGAAGAACTAAGGCTTCAAGAGATAAGTCCAGTCGATTTATCTCTACTAATTTCTGTAAACCGCTTGTCGGACTGCTTTTAGGTTCTAACCAACCTCTTGCTGCTTGCAAACCACCAACTCTTTTCACACGTTGTAGGTAGCGATGCGCCCAATATCCTGTCTCACGCCCTACGTATTGGTAAATAGCAATCATTTCTTCATGAAGTCGAGACTCTAAACTTAAATCTATGGAATCCATACTCTTCAGCCATTGCATTTCAGGTTTATGATACTTGCTAGGAGCCTGGCTACGATACCCTCACAGGCAAAATATACAACCTAACTATTTGCTATACAGAAACATTCTGAATATCATCCCGATTTAGGCAAACACCCCGACACTTTCCGCATAACACTCTAATTTGGGCAGATACGCCAAATAGACTAATAGACTTCGAGTATCTCCCGGATTTAGGCAGATACTCAGATAGATTCCGTAAAAACGTCATCCTCGCGAAATGGGAAAAGCAGAAGTCGAGGCATTCTTAACCGACCTAGCCGTTGAAGGAAAAGTCTCAGCATCCACCCAAAATCAAGCCTTCAACGCCATTCTCCTCCTATACAAAGAAGTCCTCGGACAGCCCCTCGAAAACATTCAAGCATTCCGTGCCAAACAAATCACTCATCTGCGGAGTCATCAGCCCGCTTGATATTGCAAGCTAAACCAAAACCCTCAACGATCGTTTCTTATCTATCCTTATAAAACTTGGAATTGCTATTTAATATTGGATCCACATTTTGCAGGGGAGGAAGATGCTAGAATCGAAATCTTCAGAATCCCGATCGCTTTACTGGGGATAGCCCCCGCATCTAAGAAAATTCCTATGGTCATGACTTCCGCCACGCCGCTCGCTGTCGAAAAACCACCCTCTAAAGTTGAAGGCATCAAAGAACGCAGCGATTTTCTGCGAGAACCTATCGCCTCTGAACTCAAAAATGATTTGAATTATTTCTCCGAAGATGCAATTCAGCTCATGAAGTTTCACGGATCCTATCAACAGGACAACCGAGAAAACCGCGTCAAAGGTCAGGAAAAAGACTACCAAATGATGCTGCGAA
>JANXNM010000562.1 GCA_025354065.1 Synechococcales cyanobacterium 340R_concoct_173_sub
GGTTGCTTGACCTTCAAAGAAGAAAATCGAACCGTAGACGTTAGGTTTGTTGAGCAAAACACATGCGTCATTAATCAGATAGCGCGTTGGAAAATTGTCGGTTCCGTCAACCACTACATCGTAGGGCCGCACAATATCTAGAGCATTTTCAGCGCTGATACGGGTTTCGTAGAGGTCGATTTGGCAAAAGGGATTGATGTCGAGAATGCGTTCTTTGGCAGATAGAATTTTGGGTTTGCCAACGCTAGATGTGCTGTGAATCACCTGGCGCTGGAGGTTTGAAGTATCAACCACATCAAAATCCACGATGCCAATGCGGCCCACACCTGCGGCAGCTAAATACAGCAGCAACGGGGATCCGAGTCCACCTGTGCCGATGCAGAGGACGCTGGCGGCTTTGAGCTTTTTCTGACCGTCTACGCCGACTTGAGGCAGGATGATGTGCCGGGAATAGCGCTCGTAGTCGTCTTTTGACAGTTGGATTTCATCTAGGTTCGGGTTCAACATAATTTGCTTATTAGACCTTGCTCGATCGAAGAATGGAGTTATGACGGCGAGCAGCCCGACTAATCATGAGACAAATCACGAGACGGGACGCAAACCAGAAATCTATTCTAAGATGGGATTGCGATCCTTGGTACAACGGATTTCATAAAGCAGACTAAATAAGTCGGGATTAGATCAGTCTAGGGTGAAGAATCCTGGTTTCAATCGATCGAGTCCTTCTAAGATTCCGGCTGCATGGTCATTGTTGGCATAGTAAATCATATTGCCACCCCGATCTTTATACCAATTCAATAGTTCTATTTGAGCATTGTTGACAATAATTCCAAGAGTATCTTGTTTGAATAGTCCAATATCATTACCAGAGTCACCGCAAACAATGGTATTTGCATTGTTAATTTTTAATGCTGTCATTAGATGGCGCATGGCCAATCCTTTATCACAACGAATTGGGAGAATGTCGAGATCTTCGTTACTACTGTAAATCAATTGGGCGGCAAATCCGGCAGTTATAATCCGATCGCGTAATTGAGTTAGGACTTCATTTGCCTTGTCATCATGTAAGTAAAAACTAATTTTAAATTCATTTTGACTGGCATTTGGCTGGGGAAGAAGTTCTGGGAATTCGAGCGCTAGGGCATGAATTTTTTCGCGG
>JANXNM010000563.1 GCA_025354065.1 Synechococcales cyanobacterium 340R_concoct_173_sub
GGTTGCTTGACCTTCAAAGAAGAAAATCGAACCGTAGACGTTAGGTTTGTTGAGCAAAACACATGCGTCATTAATCAGATAGCGCGTTGGAAAATTGTCGGTTCCGTCAACCACTACATCGTAGGGCCGCACAATATCTAGGGCATTTTCAGCGCTGATCCGGGTTTCGTAAAGATCGATTTGGCAGAAGGGATTGATTTCGAGAATGCGTTCTTTGGCGGATAGAATTTTGGGTTTGCCAACGCTAGATGTGCCGTGAATGACCTGGCGATGGAGATTTGAAGTATCAACCACATCAAAGTCTACGATGCCAATGCGACCCACACCAGCCGCCGCTAAGTACAGCAGCAGCGGAGATCCAAGGCCACCGGTTCCGATGCAGAGGACGCTAGCGGCTTTGAGTTTTTTCTGACCGTCTACCCCAACTTGAGGCAGAATGATGTGCCGTGAATAGCGCTCGTAATCGTCTTTTGACAGTTGGATTTCATCTAGATTCGGGTTCAACATAATTTGCTTATTAGACCTGGCTCGATCGAAGAATGGAGTTATGACGGCGAGCAGCCCGACAAATCATGAGACAAATCACGAGACGGGGCGCAAACCAGATATCCATTCTAAGATGGGATTGGGATCCTTGGTGCAATGGATTTCGTAAAGCAGACTTAATTAGTCGGGATTAAATTAGTCTAGGGTTAGTGTATGGCAAAAAATCCTGGTTTTAAACGATCGAGTCCTTCTAAGATTCCGGCTGCATGATTATTCTCTGCGCAGTAGATCATGTCGCCCCCGCGATCGTTATACCAATTCAATAGTTCTGATTGAGCATTGTTGACAATAATTCCAAGGGTGTCTTGTTCAAATAGTCCAATATCATTCCCAGAGTCGCCACAAACAATAGTATTTGCATTGTTGGTTTTTAATGCTGTCATTAGATGACGCATCGCTAATCCTTTATCACAACGGACGGGGAGAATGTCGAGATCTCCCTTACTACTGTAGATCACTTGGGCGGCGAATCCGGCGGTTGCGATCCGATCGCGTAATTGAGTTAGGACTTCATTTGCCTTGTCATCATGTAAGTAAAAACTAATTTTAAATTCATTTTGACTGGCATTTGGCTGGGGAAGAAGTTCTGGGAATTCGAGCGCTAGGGCATGAATTTTTTCGCGG
>JANXNM010000577.1 GCA_025354065.1 Synechococcales cyanobacterium 340R_concoct_173_sub
CAAATGAATTGCGATTTCGCAATCTATCAATCGTTGGTCAGCGTCGGCGGCCATGAGTTTCAATCCCTAAAAGGGCATCAAATGAATTGCGATGTGAAGGTACTCCAATGAGGTATTTAGAAATCAAGGGGTTTCAATCCCTAAAAGGGCATCAAATGAATTGCGATATTTGGCGGAAAAATGAGCTTATTGCGCATTGTTAGTTTCAATCCCTAAAAGGGCATCAAATGAATTGCGATATAACCAAGACATTGGAGACTTGCCCCTAGAGTTATCCGTTTCAATCCCTAAAAGGGCATCAAATGAATTGCGATATTAGAGATTAGTAAGCCCTGTCTCGCCAGATACGTTTCAATCCCTAAAAGGGCATCAAATGAATTGCGATTATTACTCTTCTCCATCAATGCTCAAATGAAGCGTGTTTCAATCCCTAAAAGGGCATCAAATGAATTGCGATATCGATCTATGGTCAAATCCTGGCGATATTGTTTTGTTTCAATCCCTAAAAGGGCATCAAATGAATTGCGATGCGATCGTACTCGCTTTTAAAATGATTGAAATTCGTTTCAATCCCTAAAAGGGCATCAAATGAATTGCGATTATTGATTCAATTAGGTGATGATCAGATTGATCAAATAGAGGTTTCAATCCCTAAAAGGGCATCAAATGAATTGCGATTGATTACTAATGGAATACAAACTCACTGGAATATGTTTCAATCCCTAAAAGGGCATCAAATGAATTGCGATCTTCTGATTGGAGCCAAGATCCACCCAAATCCAAGTTTCAATCCCTAAAAGGGCATCAAATGAATTGCGATCAAAAGCAACAAACGACCACCGACCACCGACCACCACGTTTCAATCCCTAAAAGGGCATCAAATGAATTGCGATTTAAGCTAAATTTAGCGGGATATACATAATCATGAAGTTTCAATCCCTAAAAGGGCATCAAATGAATTGCGATGATATTAATTCAAAATAGATCGGATGGTGAGAACGATGTTTCAATCCCTAAAAGGGCATCAAATGAATTGCGATTTATTGCTCAAATTACCGTATTTAGCTTTATAAATGTTTCAATCCCTAAAAGGGCATCAAATGAATTGCGATGTAATCCCTTTAAGGGCTTAAGCTAATAATAGTCTATACTTGTTTCAATCCCTAAAAGGGCATCAAATGAATTGCGATCGCGGGCACTTGAAAAGTAGACAGAGCCTAGCATTCAAAACCCGATCGCGCCGATCGACAACGTACGTATATTCTACCTCAAAAAACATCTAAAAACCATCCCTAAAAAAAACATAAACCCAATCCCCACAAGCCTTTCAAACCTCGCGCCGATCGAAACCCCCACCGAAACCGCTCAAACCCTCACCCCACAAGCCATCCCGCCACCTAAAAACAAAAACCAAAAAATACACCCACCCATCCGCGCCCCATCACGCAAAAAACACCGTATCATCCCGAACAACCTCACCCCCAATCCGCTCCACCTTATCCCGACAACAAGCACACAAAAAATAGAACCGCACACTATCCACCTCCGGCTTAATCATTTTCGAGAGGCGCGATCGTAACTTCGCATACTCCGGCTCCGACAAATCCAAACACTCAAACACACTAAACTGCATCCACTGACCATAAGACTTCAACACCTTATGAATCTTCGTCCGCCGCTTATCATCCGCAATATCATACGTAATCACCAACTGCATACTCACCCCAAATCAAACAACAATCAAAACCCAAAAATCAAACATACAATCATAATCCCCCACCTTTCAAGAGAGATTTAGAGCGATCGCACATCACCTCAAAACCAAAGGCG
>JANXNM010000589.1 GCA_025354065.1 Synechococcales cyanobacterium 340R_concoct_173_sub
TCGACGAACGACAGCATTGCCATTGTCAACCCGAATGAAAACCCAGCCACTATTTCCAATCTTCTCGCCTTTATCGTAGTTTCTGCCTACACCATTGATCTTGAACATTGCCGCACTTTTATCACCATTCCCCAATACCCCCGACAAGATATATTCTGATTGGGGAACAGCAGCAGCCGGAGCGACAGCCCGCAAGGGGGCAACAGCAGCAACTGGACGATTAGTCACGCCTGTCATCCGATCGACCAATCCCGACAATTTTGCTACGGTTTGTTCTAAGTTACTTTGGCTACTTACCGCAGATGCAGGTACATTAACGGTTGGAATGGTCCGTCCGATCGTTGGAACAGGTTTTAAGCGAGACACTCCACTGCCACCCACAATGATTTGAGGGGTTGAATTATCAACCTTCACCGTCGGTACTGCAACAGAAGACAATACGGGAAGTGCGGCTAGATTAGGCATCTCTTTTGATTTCGAATCAATAGACTCCAATGATTTGCCCATATATTCCGAAAATTTAACATCCGATGGATTCGGTGGCACAACAGCAACCTGAACATTTGATGTTCCACGAATCGCAGTGGCCATTCGTCCTATTGTCCCCTGACTTCCTAACCAAATCACCATGGCAGCCATCGCGGATGAGCAGCCCACAAAAATCAACATCTTCTCAAAGAGACCATAGGATTCTTGTCGAGCCTGATTGGAATAGTTCTCCGTAACAGGCACAGTCAGTTGTACTTCATCATCTTGAGGAACGACAGCGGGCGCGCCATTGCTAGAAAGACCCTCCATCAGGGTGCCTAATTCTGAAGGTGGCGTTGAAAGAAAGGCCGCAAAATCGAGACTAATCGGTGCCTTGCGTTCAGGCACAGCAGCAACTTTTACAGGTTCACTAGGCGGAATCAAGCTTCCATCTAGGATGCTATCCACTTCGCCGAAGAGTTCGTCCATTAAGCCAGTGGCATACTGACTGGACTGTTGCCCGGAAGACGCTACCATCTGGTCGATAGCGGCATCCTGAGTCAAGGCTTGAAGGTCTAATGTTGTTGAAGAGACAGTCTTATCCATGATTGATTCGGAGCCGATATGTCACAAGTGTGTGATTTATGGTATCCGAAGAATCAGAAACTGTGACACAAAATTTGAGTTATTTGAGAGCTTTAGGTT
>JANXNM010000590.1 GCA_025354065.1 Synechococcales cyanobacterium 340R_concoct_173_sub
TCGACGAACGACAGCATTGCCATTGTCAACCCGAATGAAAACCCAGCCACTATTTCCAATCTTCTCGCCTTTATCGTAGTTTCTGCCTACACCATTGATCTTGAACATTGCCGCACTTTTATCACCATTCCCCAATACCCCAGACAAGATATATTCCGATTGGGGAACAGGAGCCGGAGGAGCAATCGCAGCCGGAGCAACCGCTCGAGAAGGAGCAACCGCAACAACCGGAGCATTAGTTGCGCCTGTCATCCGATCGACCAATCTGGATAATTTCGCCACCGTTTGCTCTAAGTTATTTTGGCTATTCATCGCAGGCGTCGGGGAAGTAGTCGGGGCATTAATAGTGGGAACAGTTTGGCCGATACGTGGCACAGGTTTTAAGCCATACATCCCACTCCCACCCAAAATGATTTGAGGTGATGAATTCTCGGACTTCACCGCTGGCAATACGACAGATGGCAATGCAGGAAGCGCGGCTACATTAGGCATCTCTTTTGATTTGGAATCAATAGACTCCAATGATTTGCCCATATATTCTGAAAATTTAACATCCGATGGATTGGGCGGCACAACAGCAAGAGGAGCATCTGATGTTCCACGAATTGCAGTGACCATTCGTCCGATTGTGCCCTGACTTCCTAACCAAATTATCATGGCGGCCATTGCGGATGAACAGCCCACGAAAATCAACATTTTCTCAAAGACACCATAGGATTCTTGTCGAGCTTGATTACGATCGCTTTCAGTAACAGATTTCGTAAGTTGCAATTCATCCTCTTGAGGAATAGCGATGGGAGCATCTTCACTCGGAAGACCCGCTATCAGGGTGGCTAATTCTGAAGGTGGCGTTGAAAGAAAGGCCGCAAAATCGAGACTAATCGGTGCCTTGCGTTCAGGCACAGCAGCAACTTTTACAGGTTCGCTAGGCGGAATCAAGCTTCCATCTAGGATGCTATCCACTTCGCTGAAGAGTTCGTCCATTAAACCAGTGGCATACTGATTGGACTGTTGCCCGGAAGACGCTACCATCTGGTCGATAGCGGCATCCTGAGTCAGGGCTTGAAGGTCTAATGTTGTTGAAGAGACAGTCTTATCCATGATTGATTCGGAGCCGATATGTCACAAGTGTGTGATTTATGGTATCCGAAGAATCAGAAACTGTGACACAAAATTTGAGTTATTTGAGAGCTTTAGGTT
>JANXNM010000605.1 GCA_025354065.1 Synechococcales cyanobacterium 340R_concoct_173_sub
ATGCCATACCATTTATTATTAAGGGACCCTGCCTGTGCCCAAGCTGGAAGACCACGCCCATAAAAATCACATTCAACCTTACTCTCGTGAATTAACTTAAGAAAGCTAAGCCGATCGCGATGGTTGGCGGTGCGATCGATACCGGAGGTAATCCAACTGCACGATTTTTGTTTGGTGGGCGGTGGAAGTTGGTTGAGTTCTTCAAATGAATTGCTTAAATACCAAATAGCTGGCATATATTCCGGCTGTGGTGCGTCATCATCAGGCCCAGAGATGTAGGTTGCGTAAGATTTTGCTTGATTGTAATAGGTGATATTTTGCTGAATTACTTCGGGCAGTGGCGGTTCACGCGACAGGAAAATAGTGCGATCGGGAGATACGTTTTGTAGGCGATCTTTGAGATTGATTTGTTGTTGAAGATAGCGATCGCTCTGGCGTTTGTTTTTTATTGGGTTCCAATGATTTTTTGGTAACTCTGGAAAATCATTGAAGTTGTACATCAATAGAAAATCTGGATTTTTGGCATTGGCTTGAATGCAAATATTATCCCAATGTCCGAAGGGTTGTTTTGCCTGTTGCCATAACCAATCTATTGGGCAGGGGTTTAATCCCACATAGCTACTAATCATTCCAATGGTATAAGTCATAAAACCCTATCAACAACTCAGCAATTAACTTTAAAACTAATGAGTTTCATAAAGGTACTAAATCGGCAATCCCGATCGCCAGCGCCGCAACAATGTCGGCAACCGCTCAACTAAAAATACCCCGATCGCCACTCGATCGCGCCAATTGCGATGACATTTCCATAACATGGTTGCCTCTTGCCAATTCAGCCACATGCCACCGGATTTACGAAAATGATGAATTAGTTCAATACCTGTGAGCGATCGTTGTGCGCCGTACAAGGGTTCAAGAGTCGTAGGAAGACTGTTAGGTTGAGTATTTGGGGAATAGCGTGGATTAACCCAATGTGGAACACCATCACGATAAGTTTTTGAATCGGGATGACCGCAGCCAATATTGTTAATGAACGATCGTTTAGGAATGATATGAACATAGTTGCGGGCTAGTGTCGCGACAGTCATGGTGATGACCCAATCAGTTTTGTGATTCTTTTCAATAAAGAA
>JANXNM010000614.1 GCA_025354065.1 Synechococcales cyanobacterium 340R_concoct_173_sub
TATCGATCGGGATAATGGATTTTTAACAGCTCTTGAACCTTTGGATAGTAGTCAGAATTGAGTCCTGGAAAAATGTGATGTTCGGTATGATACGAGAAGTTGAAATGTAGCAGATCAAAGAGTTTAGGAACTCGCAGAGAAATACTATTAATCAATACATCATTCACACTAGTCATACGGCAGAGCATATGATTGGTATAGATATAAAACATCACGCCAGCATAACCAATCCAAATCGGCAAAAAGTAACCCAGCAGCAATTTGACCGGATGAAATCCTAAGCTCGCCATAATGATCAAATGAATGCCTGCCATAATTAAAACCTCAGCCGCGATCGATCGTCTATCCTTATCACTCACCTCAAATGCAACAACAGGATAGGTGGCCCCGCGCCGATTGAATAGCAATACAGAGGTCAAATTACGAAAGGCATGTACACCCCAAGCATTTGCCATCCCAACAATCAAGACCAATGGATTTACATCAACCGATGGAACGAATGCATTTTGAATCCATTTGCCCCAAGTATTCGGTTGAGATTGGAGATAGTTCCGATCGGGATCGTCGATGGCGTTAGTCTTGTTATGATGTTCACGATTATGAACGGCTTTCCAAAGCGTTGGAGGCATCCATAATAATGTTAATCCCAGTAGATTAATTACCCAACGCAATCGAGGATTTTGAATCGCACGACTATGCATTAAATCATGGCTGCTGAATAGCATAACGATGACGCTATTTCCCATGACAATTGCAAAGGGAATATACAACCACAACATCCACCAATTCCAACGATCGAGATAGCTTGCCATCGCCCAGCCAAGAACTAATATGGCTTGATTAATCAGCAATATCCAAAGCTTGTTACGAACGGGCAGAAAGGCTTCAGGGGGCAGATTGGGGCGAAGCTTTTTGGCATAGTCTGCTTGAGTTAGCCAAGGATTTAGTTCAGTATTTGGGATAATAGAATTCATTAGATCTTGACAGTTTTTGGTTGAAATAGTTGGGTGAATCTTAAGCTATCTTACAAACGCTTCAAATCTATTTTACTTAAGCTATCCTATCAGAATGTATGGACCAATTTATGGAGGTTACTATGATTTCCCCTTCTATTGGACGAGCACTTCAACGCCATATTCCCGCGATCGGTGACATTGATTCTAAAAGCCCCTTGGCTTATCGTCTTTCACGCGCAACTGTCCCTGTTATCAACACAGTCCAAATGGCCGTAGCAGAGGCTTATATTAATGGCTTGGAGGTGCCAGATGCGGTTTTACGATCGTTATTTGATACCTGTATGCCTGTTTTCTTCAAGTACTTTCCTTCGCTACTTGCACCCTACGATTGGGTTTTGACCGAGACTCCTCATGTGGCGGAAGGATCTCGGGATTTGATGAAACTTCAGTATGACTTACCCCAAGGCATGTTGAATAGAATGTTGGGAGAGGGTTCATTAATTTATCCTAAATACAGTATGGGACTGTGGGAGAACGGGGCCGAAAATCTGGAACAATCTCAGATTCACATGATGGATGATATGATTGAAAAATTGGGAATTCAGGATGGCGATCGTATTTTAGATTTTGGCTGTGGTTGGGGCTGTGTACCCAATTATATTCTATCTAAATTTCCGAATGTTCAAATGACAGGTTTAAATCTTAGCCATGAACAATGTGACTATATCCGCAATAAGATGACGGATTCGGAAAGTTATTTAAGTTCAGGACGTTTCCAACTATTTGAGGGAGATTTAAATGATGCTAGTTTCCCTGAACCGTTTGATAAAATCTTGTCTGTGGGCGTTTTCTGTCATGTTGGGAATTTGACCCAGGCATTTCAGAAATTATCGACCTTTCTAAAGCCCTTAGGTAAGGTTTTTATTCACATTATCACCGTGCGGACTCCGAATAATATATCAAGTGCTTATACCCATAAGTATATTTTTCCCCATGGTCGATATTGGAATTTTGATGCGGTTCCAAACTGCGATCGGGATTTAAAAACAATCGATCGTTGGTATATGAATGGCACCAACTATTCGCAGAC
>JANXNM010000631.1 GCA_025354065.1 Synechococcales cyanobacterium 340R_concoct_173_sub
CATCGATCGCATTCCCAATAATATTCATAAATACTTGATTCAACAGACCCGGAAAACAATTCACTAAGGGTAGATTGCCATAGTTTTTTTCCAGAACAATAGGTATTTGGGGCGAACGTTTCAACCGATGATGAAGAATCAACAATGTACTATCGAGTCCTTTATGAAGATCGGATGCCTTGATATCAAAGCCATCAAGCCGAGAAAAATTACGCAAACTCGAAATAATCTCTTTAATTCGACTGGTTCCCATTTTCATTGAACTCAATAGCTTCGGGAAATCTGCTTGAAGAAATTCTAGATCAATAATCCCAGCATGATCTTGGATTTCCATTGACACAGTTGATTGAGCGTAAAATAGATTAATATGCTTGATCAATAGTTGTAAATAGGATTGAGCATATTCAAGATTGCCATGGACAAACCCGATCGGATTATTCACCTCATAGGCAATGCCCGCCACCATTTGTCCTAAACTCGACATTTTTTCACTTTGCACCAACTGAGATTGCGTTAATCGCAAGTCCATCAATATGTTTTCGAGTTCCTGGGTTCGGGTTTGAACTTGCGTTTCGAGAGTTTCATTGTAAGTAGCAAGCTGACTGAACGACATTTTGAGCTGTGAGGCCATGCTAGAAAACGATCGGGCTAAACTACCAATTTCATCCGGGCGCTCTGTTGCAAGTTGGACCTCAAAATTACCCTGCGCCAGAGATTCAGTGGCGATCGCCAGTTTTGCCAGTGGCAGATGAACATTACGACGAAGAATCTGATACAGCACAAAAAGCTCGATCAATAAAGCCAAAAAACCTAATATCACCAAGGGAGCCGTTGAGATTAACGCCTTCATTGTTAATTCAGATTGTGGATACACAGTCACCCAATACCAATTGGGTCCATTAATTCTAGTAATTGCCCAAAACGATTTTCTCTGAGGATCTTTGATGATTTCGATCGGTTGATTTAGTAACTTAACTTGATTGAAAATACGTTTGAATTCTGGATCATTGATCTCTTGTAGATTGAGCTTGCCATCGGACGCTTTGAATTCATCCATTCGATCGGGATGAACAATGATTTGGCCATTATCTCGAAAAATTAAATTATAACTGTGCGGAAATTTGTCCTGAAGCGTAACCTCCATTAGTTCATTGAGAATAATATCGTTGCCGATCGTCGCTACATGTTTTCCCCTCGAATCATCCACAGGCGTGATCAACGAAACCATCCACCGAGCTGCCGGACGATCGAAATAAAGCGCGGTCCAAAGCGGAGAACGATCGGGATTTTGAGCGATCGTCGCCAACGAGCCATACTCTTCCTTTGTTATATCCATAGTGGATGCTGCTTCAAAGGCCCAAAGGCTATCTGGGCTATACCCTACCGAGATATTCTGACTACCATTAATCCAGGTATTGTTGAAACGACTATGGAAAGCCCGTCCATACTGTTCACACAACTGATTGAAAATCAGAACATGTTGCTTCTGGACATCATTCAGTTGGACCTGCGCTCCGATAAAAATGTTTGCCAATCTATAACTAGGAAAACTGTTAAGTGGCTTATCTTGAGGAAAATTTCGTCCCGTCCCGTCATTCCAGCGATAAATCAGCGACTTGAACCGAGCCTCAACATCGGATGGAATTGGTTGCTTCAGCCGCTCCATTAGATCGGTCTTGAGAATCTTATGATTTGCTTCTGCAAGCTGGAAAATATCTTGATCATGACGCGATCGATCTCTTAAATGGCGTTGTAAATCTTGCTGAAGATGAAACTCAGCTTCTTGTAAGGCGTGGAAATAGACGAAGGCGATCGCTAAGCCCGAGATTCCTACCACCGGAAACCCTAGCCACGCCATGGTTTTTAAGGTTAAAGACTGAGCCAACCGCGATCGTAATCGATCCA
>JANXNM010000639.1 GCA_025354065.1 Synechococcales cyanobacterium 340R_concoct_173_sub
CACCACCAACCTAATTCAAGGCAACACGGCAACCGATCGGCTCAATCGAATTTTGAATACATTTAAAGCCTATGCGGGACGTGATCTGTATGTTGATTCATCGGTTTTTATGTCGGAACGCACCACCGGACATCGAAATCGTGCGTTGGCATATCTGATGCGACATTTTGAAATGATGGACGATCGGATTGATGAAACCTTGGATTTATATTTTCAGCAATGTGCACTGTTGGTCGATTGTCGAGATTTGGCATTGATGGCCGCGACCTTGGCAAACAATGGGGTTAATCCGCAATCGGGCGATCGAGCCATTGAGTCAGAATACGTGCGGGATTTGCTCAGTGTGATGTACACCTGCGGCATGTACAACTTTGCAGGCGAATGGGCCTATCGAGTTGGGCTTCCGGCGAAGAGTGGGGTTTCGGGTGGAATTATTGCTGTTGTCCCTGGAAAAATGGGAATTGCCGTATTTTCACCGCCTTTGGATGTTCACGGCAGTAGTGTTCGCGGTGTCAAAGTTTGCGAAGACCTATCAAATATTTGTAAGTTGCATTTGTTCGATCGGTACTAAGCCTACTCTTTATCACCGCTAGGATGAAGCCGGCAATTATGGAGCTAGTGTAAGATTTTAGACTTAGGATAAATTGATAGACTTATTAGGAATATCTACCCCGGTAAATAGGCATTAATAAAGGCTTCTAGCTTCACCTTTGAAACCGCACCTTCACTTTCGGCCTTCAAAGCACCGTCTTCAAAAATTCGGAATGCCGGAACGCCCTCAATCTTCCACTGCGCCACTGTTAAAGGATTTGGATCGATTTCCATTTTAATCACCTTCAACCGATCGCCATAATTTTCCGCGATCGTCGCCACAACTGATGCCATAAGGCGGCAAGGACCACACCATGCGGCCCAAAAATAAACAAGAACAGGCTGATCTGCATTAATCACTTCGGTCTCGAATTCGGAATCGGAGATGACTTTAAGGGTACTCATATCAGCCAATAATTAAAAGAATTAAATCACTCTGTATTCTAGGGCAATCCGGTCTCAGGTTGACGAGAACCGTCCAGTCTCCACCACAATTCCCAACGGTGCATCCGTCTTAATCGCCGCCGAACTCAAATGCGTCGCCGTTGCCCGGTATCCCAAATTAATCAAGGCCTGAATCAACCGATCGTGCTTTGGAATGTCCATTTTGCCCCGCCGACCCACTTCCCCCAGCGGATAATGATAGGGCGGCAAATCACTCTCATCTCGAAAGATCTCCAGCAATGGAACTTGGTAAGTTAACTCCAGATCAGCCGATCGATCGATCATGGCTTGGACATAATTCCGATCGTGCAAAACCCCTGTCCACAGCGGACCCGTCAGCGTCATTGCCACAGGTTTATCATCATGGTGAGGGCAACTTGTGCGGCTTAAATGTTTCCAACTAGGCACCGCATAATCACCACATTGAGGGCAATACCCAACAAATCCATAGTTTTTTTCCAAATTTGGAGTCTTGTGGGTGACGCGAACCATAACGCGATAGATTTGGCCGGAGTATAAAGAAAAAATAGGCATGACCGTAAATCCCTGCATCGCCGCCTGCTGGGCCAAACTGCCAATCAACATTCGCAACGCATGTTCCTGAACACAGGGGTGAGCGCGGGTATAGGTGCCATAAAGTCGCAAACTATCCTGCGGGAAATGGCCCGAAATTGTCCGTCCATCCGTACTTGTGAGATAGATTAACCCTCCATCACACACCGCTTGGAAGCAAGAAGCCAAAAGCGCGCCGGGATTGCCAAAGGAATCAATATCCAGCAAATCGTAATAGTCCCCATCGATCGCACAGCGCCAAAAAATCTGATTCGCTGAGAGCTGAGTAATGCGAACTTGATGAGAATCTATTGCCTTCAAATTCTCTCTCAAAACCCCATGAATCTTTGGGTCTGCGTCATTAGCCCACACCCAATCAGCCCCAGCCTCTAAGGTATACCGCAACGATCGTAGCCCGCACCCAGTCATCGTATCGAGAACCCGCAATCGTCCAATCTTCGATCGATACACCGCCGCTGCCAAGACACCCAAATCTCGCGAAGTCTGACTATGGGACCTGTAAAACGCGCTTCCTGTCACAAATGTCGCTTTCCCTTCGGTTAAATTCACGTCTAAATTCACAATCCACCCGTCATACATTCACCATTCCTGCGATCGTCAGTATCATAGACCCAAGATAGAATCGCACCAAAAATTGCACGATATTGCACAATCTAAGGATGGACGCTGGCATGTACGGGATGAACCTAAAATCGATCGCTTATCGTACTGCCTATCGAATCGTTTGTCGAAGAGTTGCTAAGGTCACTACTACATTGGCAATCTTACTGACAGCAAGCTCCGTTCTAGCTGTCCCACTCCCTGAAAAATCCCCACGTTTCCCCAACGATCCAGTCCCAACTTATCCCGGCCAGGCACCTCCACCCGTCAGTATTCCGCTACCCAGCCAACAACAATCCCAAGAACGCGACAATCGGGTTTCCACTATTCTTCAGGACTACAGAGGAAATTTGTGGATTGGAACATGGCAAGGACTGACGCAACTCGACCCTAACACCGGAAAAGTTTTAGCACGGGTGCCTATTCCCAACCGCCTAACTGGAGCCTTAGCCCAAGATAAAGTCGGTCGGATTTGGGTTGGCACCTACGAAGGTGTCGTTCGCATCGATCCCAAGACCAAAAAAGTCACGGCCCAAAACTTTTCCCTTCCCTCAAATCGAATTCTTTCCCTGGTCCTTGATAAACGCGGCTATCTCTGGGTGGGCACTGACAAAGGCGTTGCAATGATTAGCCCTGACCAAGGCTTGTTAATGACGACTATTCAAGATTTACCCGGAGTCAGTGCGAATGCGTTGACCATGGATAAAAACGGCCACCTTTGGATTGGCACCTTAGAAGGCGTGGTGCAGATAAATACCGCTTCTGGATATTTGATGAATGTGCTTGAAAAAGTCCCAGGCGGATCCGTCCAAGCGCTGGCAGTAGATAATCATGGTTCGGTATGGGCCGGAACTCCTGGTGGACTTCATGAGATTAAAACAGATACAGGACGCGTGACTCGTACCGTGAAGTCGCTTGAAGGTCAGGATGTTTTGTCGGTCAGGTTCGATCGGATCGGCAGCGCATGGGTTGGGACGGATCAAGGCTTAGTGCGGCTGAATCCTTACAACGGTGCCATAGTGGGTCAAATTGCCGGATTGCCGAGCAGTCGCGTGTTGGCATTGTCGGCAGATACGGGAAACAAGCTGTGGGTGGGAACCACGGAAGGCTTGGCTTGGGTTAGCATGAGTGACTATCGCAGCCGAATTTATCGTAATCTCGATCGTTAACAGGCAATAATTAGGAGGTTTTAGAGGTCTCCTTATGGCGGTTACGCTTCAGCACTTTCGTCAATGGAAGCAACAACAGCGACGAATCACGGCACTGACCGCGTGGGATTTTGCCATAGCTGAAATTCTCGATCAGGCGCAAGTTGATTTAATTTTGGTGGGAGATTCTCTAGCCATGACGGTTTTGGGCCATGCCACCACATTGCCCGTGACTTTAGAGGAAATGATCCATCACACCAAAGCAGCAAGGCGTGGAATAAAAAATGCGTTTCTCGTGATGGATTTGCCATTTTTGACCTATCAAGAAAGTACCCAACAAGCCATGCGATCGGCAGGATTAGCCCTTAAAGATGGGGGAGCGAATGCGGTCAAACTTGAAGGCGGCTACCCAGAAATGGTGACGACGATCGCCCATCTGGTCCAAGCGGGCATTCCGGTCATGGGTCATATTGGCCTCACGCCGCAATCCGTCAATCAACTTGGCTTTAAGCAACAAGGAAAAACCGAAGACGCTCAAACCAAAATTCTCAATGAAGCGATCGCCCTAGAGCAGGCTGGTGTCTTTGCAATCGTACTGGAACATATCCCCGCAGACTTAGCCCAAACCATCACCCAAAAAATTGCTATTCCCACGATCGGCATTGGCGCGGGTCCCCATTGTGACGGCCAAATCCTCGTCACTAGCGATCTTTTGGGTATGGGAAGCTGGAGTCCGCCTTTTTCCAAAGCCTACGCAAACCTGCGTGAAACCATGCGCGACGCATTTGAAACCTATTGTAAAGAAGTCCGATCGGGTGAATTCCCTGAATAATCGCCTACACTAACAAACGAAGCAGAGTCAGCGAAGGCAGTTGCGGAAGGTGCTTGCATCTTCTGAGGAAAGTCCGGGCACCCCAAAAACCAAACTTGCTGGGTAACGCCCAGTGCGAGCGATCGTGAGGAT
>JANXNM010000731.1 GCA_025354065.1 Synechococcales cyanobacterium 340R_concoct_173_sub
AGGTCTCGGTTACTAGCAAACGCATTTACGCGGCGTAGACGTTGGGTCTTCGCACCACAATCAGCAGACCATCGAATCACAACGCCATACAACGGTTTAGCAACGTCATTTTCAAGAAACGCATTATTGGGTTCAACAAATTCACGATATTCCCAATAGCTAACCGCTTGTCCTTTTTTCTGAATTGAATCTGTATCAATAAAAAATCCGTCTTTTGCTGCATTTTCCGTAACCTTAACCCAAGTGACAGCCATGGCACTCTGAGCCAGCGACATTGAACCGACGATCGCCAAACTCACGGCGGTTAAAGATGGCAGTAGAGATTTGAACATATTAGTAAGGATTGAGTTCACTGAATTGAAAGATACGGAAGCTAACTAGTCTAACTACTTCGATTCAATATTCTGAATGGCAGTAGTTGCATAATTGTCGTTGGGGCGCTCATCCAGAGCACGACGAAAAAATAGCAAGGCTTTGGAAGAATCCTTTTTCTCATTAGCTTGGTAGCCAGCTTGCATATATCGATCGTAAACAGTACTTCGACCCGCACTCACCGGAACAATTGTTGCAGGTTTTTTAGCCCCAGTTTGCTTGGCCGATTCGATTACAGGCTTTTTCTCCACTTTCATCTCAACCGGAGTTGCTCCGATCGAACTTGTTGAAGCGTTCTCGCCGGAATTCGTGGCGAAGGCTTTGCCCCCATTTCGCTTTTGATAAGCTTTAAGAATCCGATCGGAGTAGGTGACAGTTTCCGGGATCGCGTAAGTATTTGCATCACCCGTACGCCACCACGATGACACGCGACGAATTGCTAACGCTTCATCATTATTAGCCGTTTGGTATTCAGTCTGAAATACCCCATTAACAATGCACGTCACAACTTTGGTCACAGCCTCAGGATCCCGATCGAAATCTTGGGGAGTCAATTCCCTCTGAAGACATTGCTTTGACCAAGGGCCAATGTTCCGTTCACTGATCCGCCAATCACTATGGAGCGTTTTCGGCTTACTGATAGACTGCTTCGCAACATCACGAAATGCCTCCACCAAAATTGTCACTTGTGTGGGGGTTACTTGAGCCTGCGCAGCAGACATGATTGACATCGGGACCAATAGTGGTAGCGCAAGTAATGTTCGAGTTAATCCGGTTCTAAATTGAGCCATGGTCCAATGCGATCGCATAATTCCCATCCAAGACATTCTAATTATTCCTAACGTGATGTATTCCTAGAGTAATGTAGACCAATCCTAGGCTCCTTGACTATTTTGCAACGGACGTGGGAAAGGTTTTAGAAGTTCCACACCTTGGTAGACAAAGATTCGATTGATCTCATAGCCCCCCCGATCGAGGGGAATTTCACCAATCTTCTTCACCGTTTTAAAATATTCCCTATAGGTTGCTACAGAATTTTCCTTGATGTGCAGCTCTTGTGTGGTCAAGTATAACCCCGTCTTGCCCACCCAATCCTCATTGCGCGACCAGTACGCAAAGCCTCGCATATCGTCAGGGTCAAAACAGGTCATAGGTTTAGGAAAAATCGGGTCGAGAGCCATAGCAAAATGGCCCGCCAAGTGATAGCGATTGCTGAATAGAAAATCCGATTCTTGCAGTGCTTTTACCATTTCAGGTTGTTTGCGGAAATTTTGACGCAATTGAACTACATCTAGAAGTTGGGTTGATGGATCTGATGCGATCGGAACTAATCCCCCAAACATTGTATTTTGGCTCGGTTTTTGAGCAATTCCGAAACTAATATGGCCCAAGGTAATCCCTAAAATAATTGGAATGGCGATCGTGCACCCAGTCAGCCAACGTCGGGTAATATTCGGTGTTTTTTGTTGCCAAATTGCCACACGACAAGCTAACAACAGCGTCGCGATGAACCAACCCGGCATTGTCCAAGTGGGTAAAACCTGACGATATCCACCCACAAACGTAAAGATCAAAATCACTGGAGCTGATAGCCACAAAACTAGGCGCTGTTTAAGCAGAAAATCCGGTTCCACTTCCCGTCGTCGTCGGTTAAACGGACTTCGTAATTGATGCAAAAGCGATCGGGCCGTCACCCAAATTAATGGCACGCCCAAGAAGGGGAACAAATATAAACTCTGCACGCCCAAGGCTTCGATCGCCCGCACAATACTATATTGCGTCGCCGGAACACTCCGTCCCGCTTGGAAGGTGAATGATTCCCAGTTATGGTTTGCATTCCACACCACAACAGGAGCGATCGTCATTCCAAAGCCCAATAGCCCCAGCAGCATCCAAGGCGAGGTCAATGCCTTGCGAAAGGGCGGCGCGGTCAAACAAAATCCGACTAATCCTGCACCCAACAACAAGCCGTGATATTTACTCAAACAAGCCATGCCCACCAGCACCGAGATAATCGCCAGTCGGTAGGTAGGCCTGTAATTTTCAGACGGTCCAGAGCCGAAAAACTCCTCGACGGCTCCCCACAGAACCGCCACCCAAAAAAACATCAACGGCACATCTGGAAGAGTCAATGTCCCAAAGGCAACGATAAAAATTGGAATTAAGGAAGCCAAAATCAACGTCAATTTACCAATGCGTTCATCGAAAAGACGACGAGCCGCATGATACAAAATCGCCAAGGTTGCCGTATGAATCAGCAATGTTCCAATGCGAATGGTGAACTGAGAAACCGTCTCAGAACTCAACCACAGCCCGATTGCAGTAGTAATGGCCACAAGGGGAGGATGGTCAAAAAAGCTCCAGTTCGGGTTTTGCGTATAAATGTAGTAGTAGGCTTCGTCGTAACCTGGTGGCAGCCACAGGGCAATCATTCCTCGCACGAGTAGCCCCAGTCCCAGTATCCACAGTACAGATCTATTCATCTGGCCTCAACCCGAATGTCGTCACTGAATTCATGCATTAATGCATCGCGGATTTGTTGAGCTACAGCATCAGGATGTTCGACCATGGCCAAATGACCACAGTTCTCTAATTCCAACACATTCTCTCCGCAATGCTTAAATAGCGCATGGAAACTGGCTAAGTGTCGCACATACCGAGGCTCCATGATCTTATCTTGCTGACCTGCGATGAAGTAAACAGGTTGATTTAATTCTGACAAGATCTGTGGCAATCGATGAACTTCGGCCTCTGTGGTGGAGCTAAGCAAGCTCTCACGGGCCGCGATCGAATCGGCCACAATGAAGTCTACAAGCCTTTGACGGCCCATTCCCAGGCCAATGGGCTGAATTACCGACGCGCGGGCAAACAAATAGTCGAGTCCAGGAAATTTCAGCATCCAGGGCGATCGGAACTTTAGAATTTGCTGTCCTGCATTGCGGAACTTCTCAAACTCTTCTTTTAAATAAATACCACCGCCAGCATTTACACAAGTTACCCCCGCAACCCGGTTCCCCATTTTGTGGGCGGCCCAAAGCGCAATACTACCGCCCAAGGAGTGACCCACTAGCCATACCCGTGAAATCCCCAATTTGTTGAGAATCTCTTCTAAATCTTGAGCATAAGCCGCCAAGGTATAATTTTCAGGAGGTAAATAAGAGTCAGGCGTGACTGTTTTTTCAGTTAACAACGACTCACCAAAGCCTCTCAAATCGTAGGCTAGGCAGGAAAATCTCTCTAGTTGCTGAATTACGGGTCGCCAATACGCTCGACTTAGAAGCCAACCATGAATAAACACTATGGTAATGGGTTCAGGCGATTTAGTTTTAGGCGGTTTAGCGTCAGGGTGGGTGCGGATAGGGTTGTTATGAGTGTCGTCGGGTTGGGTGCGATCGTAATGATGCTCAATACCCCGAACAATTAACTTCATCATGATATGGCACAGTTCAATTCACAGCGCCATATAATCCTAACGCGGATTAGGGACGCACTACCTTATGGAATTCTAAACTTAGGGGATTCTAAAATTGTCGGCCTAGCAATCGTTGTCGGACTCCCTCAGCGATTTTTTGACCTAAATACTCTGGAATTAAGTTTTCATTCGGACCCAATAAATACAAAATCAAGCGCGTTCGCCCTCGCCATACCAATAGATTTGCATTCACCACCAGTAAATCTTCCTGCCAAATCGCATACATCACTTTATAAAAAAGACCGGGTTGGTTATCGGCTTCAATCAAAAGTGCTGGAAGATGAAAAACAGGATCCACATAGAATTCAGTTTCAACTTGTTCTAATCCTGCGTCCAAATTAAATTCGACCGCCAGCATTTCTTCCACCTCAAAGCGTCCTGCCAACGCCTCCCGAATGGCTCGACAGACGTTTTCTGATGTTTTTTCGGTGAGTGCTTTGCCACTACGGGAAACAATTAGCTTAATGAACACCAGCATCGGCGGACAAATTTGCCCATAAAGGCTCAAGCTATGAATCGTCAGACCATAGGCCGCCAATACCCCAAAAATATCGCTGAGAAGAAAAGATTGGTTACGGTAAGCAAAGTGAAGGGCGCTTTTTGTACCTTCGGGCTTCATCTCAATAATGGTCTGACGGGTGCGGTAAAGCTGATAGGCAAGGCGAAGATTTTGCAGTTGGATTTCACTGCTGACAAATTGCTCATAGAATTGTGGAAACGCCCGATTGAAGCGCTTCAGAAGTTCCAATGTTGTTGGTTTCAGACCCAGAGCCATAGCGAAAATTGTATTTTTGGAACTGTGCTAACCCTAACAATGCCCTAATCTGGACTAATGTATTCGATTTTTACAGAGCCTAATTATAGATCGATCGTCAAATAATATTCACCCCCTGTAGCACCCCATCCCGAGATATAATAAGTTCTAGTTCATTTCGTGCTTTGTGCTGCGTCCGCATGGGTTTTTGGAAAAGCTTGTTCAGTGGAGGTTCATCTGATGTCTCAACTGCCTCTTCGGCAACAATTGAGAACTATACGGTCATAGGTGATGACGATCGGGCAGCCCGTATTTTTTTCAGCACTGAACGAGAAATTGATCTATACGAGTTAGAAGAGTTATGCGATGCGGTCGGTTGGGCACGTCGTCCATTGCGCAAGGTCAAGAAGGCCATGCAGCACAGTTTTTTGGTTACGTCGATGTGGGAACAGCGGGGTGTCAAACGCCGAATGATCGGGTTTGCTCGGGCCACTTCTGATCATGCTTTCAATGCGACGATTTGGGATGTTGTGGTGCATCCAGATTACCAAAGCAAAGGCTATGGCAAAGCGCTGATGAAATTCACGATTAAAAAACTGAGAAATGAAGACATCAGCAACATCACCTTGTTTGCGGATCCTCAAGTGGTGATTTTTTATAAGAACATGGGATTTGTCCCCGACCCAGAAGGAATTAAAGGTATGTTTTGGTATCCCGAATGACTGACTGACGCGGATTTCGCGATTATGGTGGCGCTTAATAAAATCAATGAATAACCGAGAAGTTTTAGGTCACCTCCTGGTTGAGTGTTGAGTTAAGAGCGTTGGGTTAAAAGTTTTGCTTGCTGGATCCAAACTCCAATTTGTCCCGCATCTGGGCATCGATCGGAACTTTGAAAGGTCGCCACTTGAAGCTTTAGGATTTGTCGATGAAGTTGTCCGGCAGGCATCAGTGCTAATTGGTTAAGCGTTGCAACTCCTGCATGAAGAACGAGTCCGGCAAATTGACAGCCGATCGTTGGCACGCGCGCTAAATCTGCTAGAGCAACCCATTTTTGAAGGTAGCGTAACTGGATTCCCGATCGTCCAGCTAAGTCCGTTTGACCCGGTTTAGTGGCAGCTTGACGCAATAGTCCAAAGGTTGTGGTGATCTCGAATTCGGCCAAACGGTCAAGATCGGTTTGGGTCAAGCCGGGGAGATTCTTCAAAGACCAATTGGCTGATTTTAAAGGAGTCGATGGCATGATTGTCGAGATTGGGTCACAGAATTCGATCGCTAAATTAGCTAATTTAATTGTAAGGGGGGATGACGCTCAAAGATAGAATTAACGATGCAGCCTAATTTAATTGAGCTAAAAAATGGGTATCGAAACACAAGCAGAATTCATATCACGGCTGGACGAAAGTCTAAAGACACAAGAATTCGTTAAGTTGACCTTAGCAAAATATCGTGGAACAGACGCTGCGCTGAATCGAATTGTGATTAGAGCAGTGCAGCTCAAATCGGGACTTAAGCTGTCGTTTACTTATTGCTATAAAACCCAAGAAATTGTCAAAAATTATCTTATAGAACCCGGCCTCGAAATTATTAATAGCTTACTAGGTAGTGAGTTTATGAGCGCTAGATTGTTTACGCCTGACCAAGATATTCAAGTTGAATATAATAAAAGTAAAAAAATCACAATCAACCTGCTTAAACCCGCTTCAACGAATCTCTATAAAACTATTCCTCAAGTTCACGATCGTAAAAAAACGCGTTGGATTGAATCTGAGAATAATCTTTATCTCACAGCATTAGGGGTGACAAATGAACAAGGCGGCATCGTTAAATCGATGGAAGATAAATTTAGACAAATTAATAAATTTATTGAAATTGTCCAGAGTCTATTGGAGTCTTCGGGATTAGATCAAAAAAGTGAATTTTCTATTGTTGATATGGGATCTGGTAAAGGCTATTTGACCTTTGCACTTTATGACTTTCTCAATACAATTTCAGATAAGCGCGTCTCTGTAACTGGAATTGAGAGCCGAAAAAATTTAGTTGACTTTTGCAATCAAGTTGCAGCATCGGTTGAGTTCGAGCAATTGCGTTTTGACCATGGAACCATCAAAGACCATCGGATTGAAGCCATCGATGTCACGATTGCACTTCATGCCTGTGATACAGCAACGGATGATGCAATCTACCAAGGAATTCGATCTAAGTCTTCACTCATTATTCTTGCGCCCTGCTGCCATAAACAGATTCGGAAAGAGATTCAGCCTTCGGGTCGCTTAAAAGAGTTGCTGAAATTTGGGATTTTGTTAGAGCGACAGGCTGAAATTGTCACCGATGGATTGAGAGCGCTATTTATGGAGCTATCTGGCTATGATGCGAAGGTGTTTGAGTTTATTTCGCCTGAACACACAAGTAAAAATCTGATGGTGGTGGGCGTGAAGCACGATCG
>JANXNM010000751.1 GCA_025354065.1 Synechococcales cyanobacterium 340R_concoct_173_sub
TGGAACCAGTGAGTGAGATAGTGGCGGAGTTCTTGATGGGTGGCCATGATGTTTTGTGGAGGAAGTAGTATTTCTATGGTATTGGCTGTAGAGGGTTGAGGAGGGGAAGAAAGTCTGTAGGTTTTTGGGATTGAAGTATTATTTGAGTCTTGAAATTGGACTTGAATTAAGTCTTGTTTGAGAGCACGAGCTTTTGAGGGCGATCGATTAGTGAGTGGAAAGTATAAGGTGATGCGATACCAGGGCGATGATTCTGTTGTTTATCCTAAGTTTTTAGGGTTGAATCTGACGGCGGTGCAGGTGGTGCGGGCTGGACGGGCCGATTAAAGTGAGTTGTTGAGTGCGGATTAAATCGATCGTATTTTGTCTTTGATTTCTGTTGAACAGCTATCTGATTGGCAACTTACGAATCCGAATTGAGTCATTGTCAATAGTAATGGCCGAGCCTTCGATTAAGTCTTGTGTGAGGTTTGGGAGAACGTCTAGTAGTCTTTGTGTGACTAGCTTGGGTTCTGGGAAAGGCATTCGTAATGTGATTAAGCTGGGGCGATCGTGTTTGCTGAGGGCGATTAGCATGGAAAAGTCTAGATCTTGCGTGAGGATGATGCGGTTTTCTGTTCTGGCAAGTTCTAAAATTTCGCTATCTGCAGCGTTGGGAGGGAGGAAATCTGTGCTGCGAATGATGTCATAACCTTGGAGATTGAGGGCTGTGACGGTTAGTGGTGAAATATGTACGTCAGCAATTAATCGGAGGTTACTCATGCTGGTGTGATGCTGATGATGGTGTCGGATACTGCCCAGGATGCATAGTTGAGGGCTTGCCGAATGTCTTCAGCTTCTAGTTCTGGATAGGCTTCTAGGATTTCTTGAATGGAGAGGTTCGTGGCTAGTAGTTTAAGAACAAATCCTACGGTGATACGCATTCCGCGAATTGTGGGTTGCCCAAGACAGATGTTTGGGTTGACTGTGATTCGATCGAGTTTGCTGTTCAAGGGATGGCCTCCTGAAAAGGTTATTTATTGTTCTATTTTGACATAGGAGGATTGCAGCCAAGCTATGGGTCTCATCTTGGTTACAGTGAATTGCTTAATGCGGATTGAATCGATCGCATATTGTCTTTGATTTCTGCGAGACAGCCGTGCAAGTCATTGTTTTGCCAAGATGCAAAAATTAGCCCGTCATTCTGATAAATTTTTGCGGCCCAATTGCCGTCTGGATACCGATAGATGAATAGGCTGGGGTCGATAAACCGTGTTCGATCGTCTGCACCTAAAGATAATTCTGCTTCTGCCGAATCGTCTTCAATATGATTCCAGACGAGTTTTGGAAAGTATTCGTTCAATATATTTTCAAATGTTAGTAGGTCCATGTTTATCTCTTCAATCTTGATTAGTAAGCTTCTGAATCGTTTTCATGAACCACTGGCGGCGCTGATGTTGGATTCTTCGGTGAGACGGTCGAGGGTTTGTTCGAGGAGTGCGATTGGAAGTCCGGTGAGAATGTTGGAAGTTTCGATCGGTGGCACCGCTGAAGGTTTCTACTTTTTGGTCTGGATGGAGA